>CAZIIP010000210.1:0-6508 GCA_964539455.1 uncultured Rhodothermales bacterium | reverse complement strand
CTCTCATTGAAGCGGCCCGAACCGCTTCTCGCACTCTGGCCCGAGCAAGCCGCCTCGCTGTCCGGGTTCGACGCTCGGCTTGAAGCGCTTGCAAGCGCAGACACGCTGATACTATCCGCGAGCGGCCGGCTAGGGAGTCTCCTCAGTAAGCGTGCGCGGGCGGACACGCTCCTGCTTGACATCAACGTTTCAACCGGAAACGGCGCGCAAATGCTCGGATCGGCGGAAGCCGATGTCCGGGCCCGCGGGTCCGACGTCTCACTTCGTGCACAGGCATTCGACACGCTCTCTCTTTCGATGGACTACGAGCGGCTTCGCGCCGCGATACTGGTGAATGGCCGGCTGACCGACCGGCCGGGCGGCCTGCTCGTCGACAGTAATTTCTACCTGCTCAGCGATCGCAACCGGCTGACACTGAACCGGTTCGAGTTGGGATCGGACGCATACGTCTGGCAGAACAGCAGAAGATCCACTTTCGATTTCCATGGAGGCGCTCTCCGATTCCGCAATGTGCTATTTGAAAACAGACCGCCTGCGGAGGCATTATCACGCGAGCCGGTACAACGCCTCGGTATATCGGGAGCATTGTCCGACGCACCCGGGGATTCCCTCCGGATTTCGGCGGCAGATATCCAGATAGAACCCCTTTTGAGTTTGGTGCAGGACCGCATAACGATCGGCGGTGCGCTCACTTCCGAACTCACCATATCCGGCCGGCAGCGCTCAACGGAAATCGTGGGAGATATCGCAGTGGGTGATCTGAGCTTCAACGGAAGGAATGCCGGAATGCTGTCGGTAAGCAGCCGCTATGCTCCAGGGGCAAACGAAGCGATCGTCGTCAGGGCGGATCTTGTCCAGACCAGACCGGAGGGTCCGGACATCGAAAACAACCGGCTGTCGATCGACGGCAGCTTGCGATTGCCGGGCACAGACGCGGGCATGCTCGATCTCGACGTCCGCTTCGAGCGACTGGATTTATTCTTCTTTGATCTTATCTGGTCGACATTGCTACACGAAACCGAAGGATACGCCACCGGTCAGGGGCACATAGGCGGCGACTTCGACTATCCACTCTTCGACGGCGATTTCAAAGGAAACGATTTGTTTACGAGAATTCCCGCCTTCAATCTGGAATACCAGGCCGACGGACCGTTTTACATCGACGAAACGGGCATCCATCTTGAAAATGTGCAGGTTTTGGACGGAACAGGGGGCAACGGAGAAGTATCGGGTGACATACTGTTTAATCGATACGAATACTTCTCATATAACCTTGCCGGAACGATCGACAACTTGCTCATCATGAACGTGGATGACTATTCGGCCGATCTTCCCTTCTACGGAACCATCCGGTCGTCCGGCAGCTTCACGTTGGATGGCCCGGTGTACAATGCCATGTTGCGATCCGCAGATGCCGTTACCAATGTAGACTCAGAGATGTACATCCCGGTGACGGAGTTTGTTGAGGAACAGGATGCCGGCTTCATCATCATGGCCGACTCGACCGGTCGTTTTCCGGAACTGGACAGCCTGATACGAAGGCGCAACGTGGTGGCCCGGCGGCCGGAAGGTGAACGCAGGTTTGTCGACGGACTCGAGATGAATCTCAACGTGTTTGCACCGGAGGGATCCACCGTTCATCTGGTTTTCGATCCGGTTTTGGGAGATGCGGTAAACGCCGTGGGGAGCGGCCGAATTCAGTTGCAACGGACGAACGGCGATATCTCCACGTTCGGGACCTTCAACATTACTTCGGGCGACTACCTGTTTACCGCCACCCAGATGTTCGTGCGAAGATTTCTCCTTGAACCCGGCGGTACCATTACCTGGGACGGTAATCCTATTGACGGCGCGCTTGAAATCCCGGCACAGTACCGGACCCGTGCGTCGCTGGCCGGTCTGCCGGGATTCTCGCCAGAACAATACGAGACGCTGCCGTTTCTCATCAACATGAACATCACCGGCCGCGTTACCGAGCCCCTGGTCGATCTGAGTATCGAACTCGACACGGACGACCGCCTGAGCGGTGGAATTAACGAGTCGATCGAACCCCTGTTGAACCGCTCCGACCTCACGGCGGAATATGCAACGAGCGTGTTGTTGACCAATACGTTTCTGCTTACGACTTCCCAGACGGCGAGCATCGGAGGAACCGCCGACGATCTCCTGTTCAACAGCCTCTCGCAACTCGTCGCCAGCCAGTTGAATCGGTTCATCAGTGAAGTCGTGTCGAATCTCGACGTGAATGTAGGCCTCCAGCAGGGAGCTTCCCTGGATGAACTGGATGTCTCCTATGGCTTCGCCCTGAGATTGCTGGACCAGCGGGTGGTTATTCGCGGGGAAGGCGTCTACCGCAGATACCAGCAGCGCAGTACCACGGAGGGCATCAACGGCGAACTGGCGGTTGAATTGCGCCTGAACCCCAACGTTATTCTCGAAGTGTTCTACCGGCGGGAGAACGACATCCTGAACCTGGCGACCAGTTTGGGAAATGCCTATGGTGCCGGATTGGTCTACCAGACGGAGTTTCCCAACTGGCCGGCGTTTCTCAACCGTTTGCGCGGCGATTCGCAAACCATCCGCGACAGCCTCGATATGCGGGTGCCGTCGGATTCCACCGCGCTCGGTTTCCCCACATCTTCCGAATCCGGACAATAACGGAGCAACATGCACCCAAAAGAAATCGAAGAAAAAATCCTCTCACTGCTCCGCAATCACGGACACAAGTCCTTTCGGCCGAAAGAAATCGCCAAGCGTCTCGCGCTGTTCGACAACACCGATTACCGGACCTTTCGGGAGATCCTCGGCCAGATGGCGACCGACGGAAAAATCGCACAGATCAAGGGTGGGCGCTATACGCTGAAACGCCGGCCGAAAAAAGCGACCGGCATTCTTCAGATCAGCTCGCGCGGATACGGCATTGTGACGCTTGATGAAGACGAATCGGAGGTGTTCGTCCGTCCCTTCGACCTGTCGACCGCGCTGGACGGTGATCAGGTAGAAGTGAGTTTGGGGCGGCCGGCTTCCGGCGATCGACGCAGGGAGGCAGTGGTGGACAGGGTCATCGTGCGCCGGCACAAGCACACCGTAGGGACCTACGAGTCGTATGGCGAGACCGGTCTGGTCACCACCGACGACACACGTTTTCTACACGACGTGCGTATTCCGAAAGGGGCAAACGCCGGGGCCGTATCGGGTGACAAGGTGCAGGTGGAGATCGTCCGATTTGATGATCCGGACCGGCTGCCCGAGGGAAAAGTTGTCGAACTGATTGGCCGGAGTGGCGAAAAGGGCGTAGCCGAAACCGCACTCGCACTGTCCCTCGACATACCGATTGAATTCCCGAAAGAGGTGTTGACGGCAGCCGAAGAAATCCCGGCCGCGATTCGACCGGAGGATCTGGAAGATCGGGAAGACTTCCGCGCATACGACGTCTTTACCATCGACCCGGCGGACGCCCGCGATTTCGACGACGCAATCCACGTCCGGGAGGTCGACGGTCTGTTCGAAGTGGGGGTGCACATAGCCGATGTTGCCCACTACGTACAGGAGTCAAGCCGTGTCGATGACGAAGCCAAGGAGCGCGGTACGAGTGTGTATATGGTAGAGCAGGTGTATCCCATGTTGCCGGAGCGGTTATCCAACGAAATATGCTCCCTGCAACCGGATACGGATCGCCTGACCGTGTCGTGTGTCGTGAGGCTCACGTCCGAAGGTGAGGTCCGGGACTTCCGCCTGACGAATTCAATCATACGTTCGGCGGCACGCATGAGCTATGAGGAGGCGGAGCAGCTCCTGGAGGGCACCGTGGATCACCCCCTGGCGACCGATATCCGGCACGCCGGCGCACTCGCAAAGAAGCTCACAGATGCCCGATTCCGTGAGGGCAGTGTCGATTTCGACACACCTGAATCCCGGGTCGTTCTCGATGAAGAGGGCGAACCCGTGGACATCGTGCCCCGTCCCAGGCTGGCCTCGCATCGACTCATTGAGGAGTTTATGCTGCTGGCCAACCGGCTGGTAGCCGATCATATGACGGCGGACGGAGATGCAGGGCCACCGTTTGTCTATCGCGTCCACGAATCTCCGGACCGCGACCGCATCGCGGCGCTTTCCACTTATGTCGGCATCTTTGGCTATGAATTGCCGCACGATCGGGGCTCCGTCGATGTCGGTGCACTCAACAAATTGCTCAAGGAAACCAGAGGCACACCCCGTGGCGCCGTCATTTCCATGGCCGCATTGCGGTCTATGGCAAAAGCCCGATATGGAACGAAAAACTTCGGTCACTTCGGATTGGGCTTCGACCGGTACACACATTTTACGAGTCCCATCCGGCGCTACCCGGATTTGATCGTCCACCGGCTGCTCAAACGGCGGATGCAAAAACTTCCGCCGGCCGTCGACCGGGGAAAGCTGGAGGAGTTGTGCAAGCATGCATCCGAACAGGAACGAAAGGCGGAAGAGGCTGAACGGGAATCGGTCAAACTGAAGAAGGCGCGGTTCATGCAGGCCCACATCGGAGAGCAATTCGGTGCATTTGTCACCGGAGCAACGCCCTTCGGCGTATTCGTAGAGATCGAACAGTGGATGGTGGAAGGACTTGTGCACGTCCGGGACATGGACGACTTCTACGAGTATGACGAGAACCAGTACGCCCTGATCGGCTCGAGAGGCAAAAAAATCGCCGTCGGTGACGCCGTGGAGGTCATCGTAGTTGACGCCGACGAGCAGACACGCGAAATCGACTTCGTATTCGCACCCGGCCAGGGTTACTAGATCCATTTAAATCCATCCACTTACCACATCCCAACGCGCCGCATCTGACGTGATCACCGATCCCACCACGCTTTTCGCCGTCCTCGCGACGATCCTCGGTGGCCTGTTCTGGCTGGAGACCTTCAAGCGCCTGAATGGCCTTTTCAAGTACCTTCCCGCGGTCGTTTGGGCCTATTTCGTGCCGATGATCGCCACAACGGCCGGCCTCTTACCCGCCGAATCGCCACTCTACGACTGGATGAAAACGGTGCTGTTGCCGTTTTCTCTTTTCCTGCTGATGATTACCGTGGATGTGAGGGCCATTCTCCGCCTCGGCAAAACCGCCTTGTTCATGATGCTGGCGGGTACGACCGGCATCGTGATCGGAGGACCGGTGGCCTATCTCGTATTCGGGGGGTGGTTGCCGCAAGATGCATGGATGGGATTTGCCGCCCTGTCGGGAAGCTGGATCGGCGGTACGGCGAATATGGTGGCTGTGGCAGGTTCGGTGGCCGAGTGGGAGAACATCACGTGGTCGATTCCGGGACCGGTAATTGTCGTCGACACCGTCGTGGGATATGGATGGATGGGCGTGCTGCTCTTTCTGGGAGCATTCAAAGACCGGTTTGATCGCTGGATCAAAGCGGACCGGACCGTAATCGAGGAGACAAACCGGCGACTGGGCGACCTTGACCGTGAGCGACGTCCCGCACAGACGGCCGATCTGGCCGCCACCCTCGGCCTCGGCATCCTCGCGGCCGTGCTGTCCATTGCTGCCGGCCGCTATCTGCCGGATGTCACCATCCCGGCATTCTCGCTCGGCGGTATTACGATTCCCGGTGCGACCGTCATTTCGACGACGACGTGGACGGTTCTCATCGTCGTTACCGCTGGATTACTCCTGTCCTTTTCGCCGCTCAGAAAACTGGAGCACACCGGGGCTTCGCGGATCGGTTATCTGGCGTTGTATTTGCTGCTCACGTCGATCGGTGCGCAGGCCGATCTGGCGACCGTCCTGCAAACGCCGGTCTACCTCCTTGCCGGTCTCTTATGGATCAGCATCCACATCGGCATATTGTTCCTCGCAGCCCTTTGGCTGCGGGCGCCGCTGTTCTTCGTCGCGACGGGCAGCATGGCAAACGTGGGTGGCGCCGTCAGCGCACCGATAGTTGCAGGCGTCTATTATCCCGCGATGGCGCCGATCGGGCTGTTGATGGCTATTGCCGGTTACATCGTGGGCATTTACGCCGCCCAGATCTGCGCGGTGTTGCTCTCTTTCCTTGCCTGATCCTCCTACTCCTGAACGGCCGCTGCAAGGGACTCCGCTCGGGATACCATGTCGTCAATTGCATCGAGACCTTCCGACCAAAAGGCGGGATCGGTAAGGTCAACCCCAAAGGGGGCGGTCAGGCGGTGCGGCCATTCCGAGCCTCCGGCTGACAGCAGATCGAGATATCTCTCGGTGAATGCCTTGCCCTCCTCTCGATAGCGGGCATACAGCGCGAGCACGAGCAGTTCGCCGAATGCATAAGCATACACATAGCCCGGAGTATGGAGAAAGTGCGGGATGTAGCTCCACCATATGTCATAATGGCTACCGAGGGTAACACTACCGCGAAACATCGCCTCCTGTGTCTCCCTCCAGTGTGCGGAAAACCGCCCGGACGTGAGTTCTCCATGCTCCCGCCTGTCTCGGTGGATCCGATCTTCAAACCGGTTCATCGAAACCTGCCGGAAGACAGTTGCCATC
>CAZIIP010000209.1:0-6513 GCA_964539455.1 uncultured Rhodothermales bacterium | reverse complement strand
ATGGCTTCTGGATGAAATTCACGCCCTCCTCCAAAACCCCCCGGTGGGCGATGACGTCGGCCGTATAGCCAGACATAAACAGAACCTTAAGCGCCGGATAATGGGCAATAAGTTGTTCAGCCAGCTCGCGGCCGTTCATCTCCGGCAGGACCACGTCGGTGATCAGCAGGTGAATCTCCCCGGCGTGCTCATTCGCCGTGGCCATGGCCTCCCCCGGAGCGGCGGCGGTGAGGACCGTGTAACCCGACCTTTCGAGACTCCGTTGGGCCAGTTTCAAGACGGGGGCTTCGTCCTCGACGATCAACACGGTTTCGCCATGGCCTGCGGGGAGTTCGGTAGGTTCCTGAACGTTCAACTCTGCGTCTTTACCGGCGTATGGAGGCAGATAGATCTTGAAGGTCGTGCCCTTTTCCAGCTCGCTGTACACATTGATGAACCCGTCGTTTTGCTTGATGATGCCGTACACCGTGGCCAGTCCCAAACCGGTGCCCTCACCCACTCCCTTGGTGGTGAAAAACGGCTCGAAGATGTCGTCCAGGGTCTCCTTGTCCATGCCGCAGCCGTCGTCGCTAACGGCCAGCAGGATGAAATTGCCGGGAACAAATCCGGCATGGTCGGCACAGTACTCTTCGTCAAAGCGTACATGATCGGTTTCGATGGTGAGCTTGCCCACCCCGTCGATGGCGTCCCGGGCGTTGATACACAGGTTGGCCAGGAGCTGGTCGAGCTGGGCGGGGTCCAGGAACACCGGCATCCGGCCCGCGCCGGGCTGCCAGGAAAGATCAATATCCTCACCGATGAGCCGGCGCAGCATCTTGAGCATACCCTCCATGGCCTCATTCAGGTCGATCACTTTTGGGTCGATGGTCTGTCTGCGGGCAAAGGCCAGCAGTTGCCGGGTGATGTCCGCGGACCGCCGGGCCGCATTGAGGACTTCCTCAAAATCTCCCCGCAGGACCTCGTCCGACGTCACCTTATCCAAGGCAAGTTCCGTATATCCGATGATGACGCTGAGCATGTTGTTGTAGTCGTGGGCCACGCCCCCGGCCAGCTGGCCCACCGCTTCCATCTTCTGCGCCTGGCGGAGTTGCGATTCAAGGATTTCGCGTTCGGTGATGTCCACGGCCATGCTCAGCACCAGGTGCCGCCCCGTCTCGTCACGGCCTAAAGGGGTCGAGCGGAAGGTCCAGATGCGCGTCGATCCGTCCAGGCAACGGATTTCAAAATTGCCCTCGTCCGTGTGCTCCGCAGCCTGGTATAACCCATCAATTACCTGACGCACCGCGCCCTGGCGCTCGCCGTAGGCTTTTTCAGTCCAGGCCTCGACGGTGGGGATTTCCTCATGCCGATAGCCGGTGATCCGGGTCCACTCGGTGTTGACCATGACCACCTCGCCGTCCTCGGCATGGATCATGACCGGGTAAGGCGCCTCGGCGATGGCTCGACGGAACCGTTCCTCGCTCGACCGCAGTGCTTCTGTGACCTGCTTTCGCTCGGTTATGTCTTCTGCCAGGGCCAGAATATATTTCTTGTCTTTCAATTTCACCGCCGAAAGCCGAATATGGACCGGAAAAATGGTACCGTCTTTGCATTGATGACGCGCTTCAAAATGAGTCTGCCTTTGTTTCAAGAGCATATCCCAAAAAGCGCCACTGTCTTCACGCTCGACATAATCCGGGTCGATATCACGGGCTTTAAGTTGCAATATCTCGTCATCCGTATATCCATATCTTTCAAGCGTCATCCGATTATAATCGACAATACGCCCCTCCAAGTCATGCAAAAAGAGGGCTTCCGGCGCCTGGTCGACCAGTGTTCGAAATTTTTCCTCGCTTTCTTTGAGTGCTGCTTCCGATTTTTGTTTCTTTACAAAATTGGAGACTTGCTGAACAAATGATTCGATCAAACCGGTATTGAGCGGCTTCGATTTTTTGTTGGTAATTATCGTGATATTACCGACAATTTCCTTATCCTGTTCAAAAGCAATGCAATACATTTTTTCGATGGAAAACATTTTTTTGACTGTTTTTTCCACCGCGGAAGACACTTTGTCGTTAAACAAAGCGGGAAAATCAAATTCCAATTCCACCAGTTTATTGCCGGTAATCTTATCATCAAATTTTGTCGAAATATCACCTTCCAGGTTATAAACGTCAATGCCGAACAAATTCGAAAGTTCTGTTGTTTTTGTACCGACTCCTTTGAGTTGTTGCATTTGCCAGCGATTTTCACTTCGATAGTATTCTACCAAAGCAACTATCGAATTCCCTTCTAATAATTTATAAATCTTGCAAACAGCGTATTGATAGATTTCTTTAATGGAGGTAAATTCAACCAGTTCGAATGCGGTTTGTGCCAGGAATGCATTATTCCTTTCGCTTTTGCGTAATTTTTCTTCAGCCTGACTACGCTCAACGATTTCACCGATCAGCCGGGCCGATGTCTCAATTCTGCGTTTGGCCATATCAACGATGAATGGGGGCCGCGATGCATAGGCCGCGGCATGGCGGGTAAGCTCGTCGACCGCCACGTTATACTTTGCGGCCAGCTCTTTGAGCGCCCGCGGATCACTCGGCGGATCACCGTACCCGAAATTGATGGCCCCGATTATGCGCTCACCAGCCCGAATCGGCGCCGCGTACAGGCGAAGGCCCCCGGCACACGCGATGTCGGTTGGCTCGTCGCGCTCAATAGCCGCCTTTGACGCCTCCGTCCAGCACGATTCGTGACAATGCCACTTGCCGCAGCCAAGAGCCTCGGCGTTGTCGTCCGTGTTGCACAGCCGGCGAGAGGCCTCGTCGAGATACCGGCACCAGCCCGAGGCGAAGATGCCCAGGGCGTAGTCGCCGTTGCGCTCGTAAACCGCGGCGCTGGTGTCCAGTAGGCCGAGGTAGTCGCTGACAATGTTTTTGAGGAGCTGCGGGCCGACCGTGTCCAGAATCGTACGCTCGGTATTCAGGGCGGTCAGGTCACCGTAGGTCGGTGCGGCGCGATCGCCTGCGGCGGCATAACCGGGCGTGAGCATCCACTCGATGCGGCGCAGCGCCTCTTCCTGCTGCTTGCCCCCGGACTGTTTGTCATCTCTCCGTTCTCTTCCCATTATGGTTCCCTCCTTTCGTTTACACCCGCCCAGCCCTAAAGCTCAACGGTGCCTCTCGGCGGGATCCGCCGCAGCACCGTCTTAAGCGTCAGCGGATGATCTTCTTCTCAGCTACTCTTCCGGCAAACCCAGCCAGGATCTGGCCTCCTTCACATCATCGAATTGCACTCGCAGTTCGTCGGGATACTCATCTGTCAGAATCTCAAACATTCGCATCATACCAAACATGGCCAGTGCGCCGGGTTTGACCACGAACGCACGCCTGGCACCGGCTCCGAACGGGTTACGGTTGGCGAGATGTCTGATACCCTGCGAGGTTAACTCGACCTGCTTGACATCTTGGAAATCAAATATCTGATTCATATCCGGTTCAAAGAGTGCATCCTCATTGATCTGGCGTTGGCATTCGAGAAGGTCTGAATCGGTCAACGTCCCCCAAGCCCTGGTGAAGACAACCTTGAATTCGCTATTGATATGGTATGCGGTCGGCATATGTGTTTCCTTTCCGTGCGTACGAAACGACTTCTCCAGCTTCGCTTCTTACGCATTGACGCGAATGACAGCCAAATGACGCCTCCTTCCCCGCCCAACGGCCCGCAGTCTGCTGCGACCAAACGGGGCCGCTTGCCGAAGTCTACGAATCACACGCCTATCAGACCAGCGCTGTTATTGGTGGGAGGAGGTGGCACTGAGAACGGCCGAGGAAATCAGGGTTCCGGACGGGAATTCAGCCCGACCGGAGAATCTCCATGCCCCACTTGACTTTCAAGGCCATAAGAAAAGAATGTTATTTTCTAGAGTAGATCGCACTCATTTCTTCCTGTAGACCGTCAGGCGTTTTTTTCGATAAGCTCCACACGTAGTGCGTGTCATCCGTGAACTCCCATGTTTCAATGTAATGCGTCTCGCTGCCGTTCACCCCATACGCACGGAGATCATTAAGCATCTTGTTTCCCTCAAACCGAGTCGTGTAGTCGAAGAACACCACCGGCATATCGATCGCAGTGAAAACGCCCTTGATCTGCTTTTCGCCCGGATGCCAAAACCAGATACCTTCCGAAACGAGCTTGGGCTCGCCTTCAATGGCGACATAGCCTCGTGACTTGACCATCCGGCGACCGAGCCCCCATTCGAATTCCTGGTAGCTACCCTCCAGCTGCCACTTCCCGCCGACAAGTTTTTCGAAGGGATCCAACGGATTTGGCGCCGACCGTTGCGAACCCGCACCTTGCGGATCCCCGTGCATCGACAGGAGCAAAATGCTAGTCACGGTTGCCATGATCATAAGCGTCGAATGCTTCATATGGTCCTCTTTGAATAAGCCCTATGCTCCGGCATTCACCTGCGGCGCGCGCCGTGCGCTGTCAGGCGAACGCCTCGTTAGAATTTTCATACGGTGATCGACATACAGCCATTCACCACCGATAGCTTGATGTTGGAAACGGGAGTCCCATGCGAGATCGGGTGTGAAATCATCGCCTTTCCGCAGTTTATCTATCTGGACAGGCGCGCCGCTCCGCGACCACCAGGCATTTGTCCTCGAAGTGGAGCTCGATGGTGTCCCAGGGCGGCCCCTGTCGGACACCTGTATACCGTCCCTCCGCCGTCGGAGCCAGAATGAACGACGGCCAGGAACCACCCCTGTTACCACGATAGGTACCGTCGCTGTTCCAGATCAGGTTCCAGTACTGGTTCCAGTCATCGAATTCTGCATACACGAAGGTGTCCACGGTCCGAGGTCCCCGAAGCGCGACCCGGGAACATTCTCGAGGGAACCGATCAGATGCAGGAATTCCAGGTTGCCGAATTGGCTGCTGATTTGAGAGATACGGTCCAGGAAGGGGCGGATGCGTTCGACCGGATCTTTATTGTCGAAATATGAGCCGATGGCTTCGTCGAGCGACAGCTCGCCCCGGCTCTCAAGGAGGAGGAAGAGGATCGCTGCACGGGTCATCTGCTTGGTAATCGAGCCGTGGGTCTGGACAGTGATCGGCGTGCGCGGCCGGCGGGTCTCCCGGTCAACGAGGCCGTGCCCCTCCCGCAACACTTCGCCGCCCTCATGGGTGACGATGATCGCCCCGGAAAATCCAAGCGCTCGCACGACCGAAAGGTAGCGGTCGATGTTGGCACCGATCTCGGACTTAGCGGCGGCGTATTCACCGGCCGGAGCCGATTCGTCACCGGCATGAGGTTGAGAGTCGGCGCCTCCACAACCGGTGCGGATAAAAAGAGGTACAAGGGCTACAAGACGAATTCGGGGCATGTGGATCTCCGGTGGTGTCATGCCCACTTCTAAGTGGTTAACGTAATTTTGAATATGTTTGGTCTCCGTCGTTGAACAGAAGTGCAGTGACCGCAGCCAGCTTTTTCGAGTTCTGTATATAGTTCATCATCTTTCGGAAGCGGCATCAAATCACTAATCATGTTTGGGGGTCTCGTTTACCAACCATCAGCCAAAGCAGCGGAGGTGTATACAGATGTTGCGGTTGCTTGTCAAACATCAAAACCCGGTGGTTGTTATTCAGCTTTTTCCGCAACTTTGTTGCGGCTACAATTCCGCCCAGACCGCCACTGAGTACTAGAATCGTTTTGTCTTTAATTGTTGTATTCTGCTTAATGGTTATCCATTTGTTTCGGCGGAATATTGTCTATAACAATCAAATCTTCATACGCTTTTGTTTCATTTTATTGAAAGCGGAGTTTTCATCATCCCTTTAATTGTTTGGTCTTCTTCACGGTCTAGTTGATCGAGCCCAAGTTTAATATTTTCCGGCTTTGGATTAAGGCGGAAAGTGTTGGCCATGCGGTCCCAAAACGAAAAGAGGGCGCTGTAGTTGGAATCTGTTTCCGGCTGCCGGCGCGAATGGTGTACCCGGTGCATGTTGGGTGTTACAATGGCGGCTCGTAACAGACGATCATATTTTTCCGGGAAGCCCACATTGGCATGATGAAACTGAACCACTGCAAACATAACCATTTCATACAGTACCAGCTCCCACAGATAAACTCCGAACAGTACGATCAGCGGAATCCGGAAAAGTGAGGAGAAAAATATCTCTCCCAAATGGAACCGGCTTGCTGTTGTCACATCCATTTTATTGTCGGAATGATGAACGCTGTGGAACCGCCAGAAGAATGGAATTTCGTGATTCAGACGGTGCCAGGCATAGGTCCAAAAATCAAGCAAAAGAATAGCTCCCACGGCATGTGCCCAGAACGGCAAGGAGGTGGCATCCTGCAGCCAGTGCATAATGCCGAACCGGAGTTCCTCAGCCCATACAGAAGCAGTCAGCCATAAACCCACAAACAGCACGCTCACCAAAAGTCCATTGAGCGCCCCGATGGTGAGATTCCTCAACGCATGTTTACCTCTGCTTTTAAACAGGGCTTGGGCCGGTGACCACCATTGTGGA
>CAZIIP010000208.1:0-6525 GCA_964539455.1 uncultured Rhodothermales bacterium | reverse complement strand
CGCTCAAAAGAAGAAAACGAGAACAACAACGCTGGATCCGGCAGGATGAGATGGAAACCGATCCTGCAGATTCAGAGGCGAGAGAACCGATGGAATCCGAAGAAACCAGACGACTGGTAAGCGCTGCCATAAACCGGCTGCCCCCGAAGTTCAAGACCGTGGTGGTCCTCCGCATGATCCGAGGTTTCAGCACAAAGGAAACGGCCGCCATGCTGGGAGTACCGACGGGAACGGTCTTGAGCCGGCTCTCTCGCGCGCAAAACCGCCTCAAAGAAATACTGGCGCCCGTTGTGGGCAAATAGCGCGCTTTGACGCACTCGCTTATGGTCAGGATGAACAAACGACAAGAAAAGCTGCTGGCTCTTGCGGCCGGCAATGACCTCACGAAAGAGGAGATTTCCGAGGTGAGAGCGCTGGTCGACGAATCCGCCGAAGCCGCCCGCTTGCTGGACGAGCACGAGGCGGTATGGAGGGCGGTCGCCGATCAACGTGCGCCTTCTTTCGGACCCTATTTTGCCGATCGCGTGATGAAGGCCACACGCGCACGCCCTTCGGTGTCGTCCTCCGGGCGTGTTTCGCCCCGGTTATCACTCCCGCTCATGCGGCGACTGGTATCCGTGGCGGCACTTGCCGCGGCGCTCATCGTCACAATCATACTCTGGCCGGAATCGCATCCCCGCTTGTTTGAAGTCCCGGCAGGTTCGATGCAAACGGTGACGCTCGACGATGGAAGCACCGTCGAAATCGCCGGCGGAACCAGACTGGAAGTGCTCGAGCTGGAGGGCGGTAGCGCCAGACGCGTGTCGCTCGCGGGAGAGGCCTTTTTCGACGTGACGCGGGACGAACGCCCGTTCGTTGTGGAGACTTTTAACGCCGAGATCCGCGTGCTGGGAACCCGCTTCAATATCCGTTCCTGGGTCGACGATCCGGAGTTTGAAACGATCGTCTCGGTCGTAGACGGAGAAGTGTCCGTCTCGGGTCAGGATCGTCCCGAAGAACTCATTCTTGTCCGCGGCGAAACCGCGGTTGTAAGTGGCCATGAAGCGCCTGCATCCGTACGCGAAGCGCGTTCGATCGAGCGCATTACGGCATGGAGGCGAGGAGGGATGGCGTTTGTGAATCGATCGCTCGGTTCTGTTCTCAACGATCTCGGAAGGCGATACGGCAAGCGTCTCGTCCTGCGGGATAGTGCCCTCCGTACCGAGCCCGTTACGTACCTGCAACCGAATCCCGGTACGCTGGAACAGGTGCTCTCCGACATTTGCTTCTCGAAGGGTTTGCAGTTTATCCCAACGTTGGAGGGATTCGAAATCAAGCGTCCGGACAGTCTGCAGGTTCGGCCTGACAACCCGACCCGGTGACCGAACAACCAAGACCGATGAAAACGACCGCAATTGTATCGGCTTTTTGCCTGCTGCTCACTATTTCGTCGTGCGAGCTGGTTGGTCCGGAGGACGAGCGGGCGGACGTGCCGAAACTGAGTGCCGCCGAGAAGGCACGCGTAGCCGAGTCCAATACGTTCGGCATCAACCTGCTGCGCGAATGGGTTGCTTCCGATGATGTCCGCGGCAACAAAATCGTATCTCCGCTAAGCGTGGACATTGCACTCGGTATGACGCTGAACGGGGCTGACGGGGAAACACGTGAGGAGATGGCACGCGTGATGCAACTGGAACAGCTCTCGGAAACCGAAGCCAACGAGGCATTCCGGATGCTGATCGAGACGCTGCCCGAACTGGATCCACTGGTGAAACTGCAGCCGGCAAACGCCATTTGGCATCACGACAGCTTCGCCGTGGAGACGCCGTTCGTCGACGCCAACCAGACGTTTTTCGACGCAGAGGTCCGTTCTCTGAATTTTGCCGCTCCACAAGCGGCCGATGTTATCAACGGCTGGATCGAAGACAAGACTAACAAACGCATTCGCCGTGTGATCGATCGAATAGATCCGACGACGGTCATGTACCTGATCAATGCGCTCTACTTCGATGCGCCCTGGCGTGTTGCATTCGATCCGGAGAAAACCAACAACGCGCCGTTCTACCTGGCAGACGGATCCGCGACAACCGTCAGCATGATGCAGGTGAACCACACCTTCGCCACCTTCCGGGCAGACGACTACAGGGCCGTCGACATCCCGTACGGCGATTCACTCTTTTCATTAACCGTCCTGCTCCCGGATGAAGGATCGTCGCCTGAGGCACTCCTCAAGGAACTGGATGCGTCCGAATGGAACCGCATACTGGCCGGCCTCCGTCCTGCGGAAGTAACCCTGCAACTGCCCCGCCTCGAGGCGTCTGCCGGCACATCCCTGAAAGAGTTTCTAATTAACCTGGGTATGGAGAAGGCATTCGATCCGTCACGCGCAAATCTGTCGCGCATCAATCGGAACGGCGGACTCTGGGTGGAGGATGTCGTTCACAAAACCGTCGTTCGCTGGAACGAGCAGGGCACGGAGGCCGCTGCTGTTACGGTGGTCGAAATTGGTCGGCTTTCCGTCGACGACTCCCTGATTGCGGTGAACCGACCCTTCGTTTTTGCGATTCGTGAACGCCATACGCAATCGATCCTTTTTTTGGGTCTGATTCATCAGCCCTGAAAACGCACAGCATCAAAACGAATTTAGTAAGTAATTACATGTACAAATAGGTTACCGGCTAACAAAACACATTAAGTGTTGAAACGACAACAGAAGAGAAAAGAGGCTCAGGAATGAGAATGTTCGGAAATTATACGGTGATCGTCGCGGTCGCCTGTATCTCAACGGTATTACTGGCATCTTGCGAATTGATTGCGCCTAAAGAGGAAGCCCCGGTGTTGAGGGATTTATCCGCAAGTGAAAAATCATCGGTCGCATCCACGAACACGTTCGGTTTCGAACTCTTGGAAGCGCTGCAAGCCGAGGATCCGGAAGGCAACCTGTTCATCTCTCCTTTGAGTGTATCGCTGGCACTGGGTATGACGATGAACGGTGCCGAAGGACAGACCTTCGATCAGATGGCTGAAGTGCTCGGACACCACGGCCTGTCTGAGAAGGAGATAAATGAGGCCTACCGAAGCCTCATCGACCTCCTGGAAAACCTCGATCCGAAAGTGGTTTTCGAAATCGCCAATTCCATCTGGTACCGGGAAGGTCTGGCCGTCGAGCCGGATTTCCTGGACGTCAACGAAACCTATTTTGATGCGGAAGTGGCGGACATGGACTTCAGTAGTCCGACCGCTCCGGATGTGATCAACGACTGGGTCGATGAAAAGACCAGAGGGAAAATCCAGGAGGTAATCGACGAGATTCCGCCCGATGTCGTCATGTACCTCATCAACGCCATCTATTTCAAGGGAACCTGGACGTATACGTTCGAAAAGGACCGGACGACCTCGGCTATCTTCGAAAACGCGGACGGATCGGAGTCAAACATACAGTTGATGATGCTGGAAGGTACGACCGCCGCATATGCGGGCGAGGGCTACCGGGCGGTCGATCTGCCATACGGTGATTCACTATATAGTATGACCGTCATTTTGCCCGATCAGGACGTGGAAGTGAACGACGTGGTCGAAAAGCTGGACGACAGCGAGTGGCAAACGCTGACGGAAGGACTTCACCATCAGGATATGACCGTGCAGCTTCCGCGGTTCAAACTCGAATACAAGGTATCGCTCAAGGACGTTTTGATCGCACTGGGTATGGACGTTGCCTTCAGCAACGCGGCGGATTTTTCACGGATTCGCGCCTCAGGTGACTTGCGCATCGATGACGTGATCCACAAAACATTTGTCGAGGTGGACGAAGAAGGTACGGAGGCTGCCGCCGTTACGGTCGTAATTATTGTCGAGACGTCCGTGAAGGAGCCTTTCAGGGTCGATAGGCCGTTCGTTTTTGCGATCAGGGAGCGGCATACGGGATCCATCCTGTTTATCGGAAAAGTGCGCACACTGTAGCAGAGGATGAATATCCGGTTCAGACATCGCGTCATCTTGAGGCTGGTATGGGGACTGCTGCTCTCCATACCGGTTTCGCGTCTGCTCCCGGCACAGGAGACGCACTCCATGCATATGCGGGGCATCGCGCTGGATGCCGCGCTTGATATTTTTGTGTCGCAAACCGGACTCGCCGTCGCCTATGATCCCACCCTCGTCGAACCGGAGATGGTTTTTTGCACGGCGGAAGCCCTGCAGGCAGAGGATGTGCTCAAATGTATCCTCAAGGACACCGGTCTGGACTATGTCCGCCTTTCCTCAGGCACCTACGTCATCCTACCGGCAGCAGAGCTTGCCCCGATCTACGGCTTTCTGGGGGGAAGAGTTGTCGACCGAACCTCGGGGAGCCCGCTCGCATACGCACATATTTCACTCTCCGGCGTCGGGATCGGCACGGTGACCAACGATGCCGGACAGTTTGTCTTGCCACGGCTTCTGCCAGGCTCATACGCCGTTTCCGTGAGTCACGTGGGCTACCGAAAATGGGTAGACACACTGGTTGTGGCCGCCGGACGACGGACGGAAACCAGACCGGCATTACAATCGGAGCCCGTCAGCGGGCGCCCGATCGTGGTTACAGGTGCCTCCCAGCGTTTTTCCACGCGAATGCAATCCGGTGTAGCCGACATCACAATCGAAGAGGCTGGGTGGTCGACACCCGGCGGACACGGGCCGCTCCAGGCCTCACTGGCGCGCCTGGCCGGCGTTCAACTGAATGACGCTACTTCAGAGATTCACGTTCAGGGTGCGGCAACAGGTGAGCATCGCTTCGAACTCGACGGCGTGCCCGTCTACTCGCCTTTCTACTCACTCGGTTATATCGGACCGTTCAGTCCCCTGGCGCTGGAGAAGATCACCGTGCACAAAGCAGGCTACGGAGCGGAAGAGGGCAGTCTCATAGGAGGACTCATTTCGGCGACTCACCGCGTAGAGGGAGCCGGATTGGCGGATGCAGTGGTCGATCCGCTGGGATTCAATGCCGCACTACGCGGCACATCCGGCGAGGGTGAGGAGGCACAACTGTCGGGTATGCTTTCGGCGCGTGTGGGCATGCCGAACTGGCCGGGAATCAAACGGGCAGAGGACTTCCTGTCTGAACTGGGACAGGTGGATCCCTTTCTTGTTTTTGCACCCGTTCGGGTTTCCGGCGAACTGGCCACCGACAAGCCGTCGGGTCCGATTCGGTCCGAAGAACTATCGACGCTCCCCGGTTCCCAGCCGCCGGAATTGTCCTATGCCGACCTCCATGGGGCCGCTCGTGTTAAACTCGGTCCGCTGAAAACGCTCTCCGTTTCGGGGTATCACGGGCGCACGTCCATCAGTGGCGGACTGCTGAAACGATCGGGATTGGACAACCAGCTGGTCGCCGATCCTCCGCCGTTAAGCATTTTTGACAGCTACGATGCGGAGAATACGGTGGGGCAAATCAGGTACGATGCCGTACTGGGAACGCGCTTCTTGTGGTCGACTCAACTGCGTGGCAGCCGGTACGGACTCGATCACCGGTATATGCTGGTCGACTCGCTGGCGCTGTCGCCCTCGGGGGAAGTACGCGCTGCCAATCTCGAAACTACCCGTATCAACGACGTCGACGACGTCTCCGAGTGGGGGCTCGAAACCGTCCTGGAGTGGGCAGGCGGCAGACACGACCTCAAGGTGGGCTTGGAGATGGCGGCGACGGATTCGCGCTTTTCTCTTCTGATGGCCGGATTGCCACCCAGGCCCTGGAACGCCACCCAAGCAACCGGAACGGCGGTTTTTTCGGTAGTCAGAAGCCGTTTGACAGTTGACGAACTACAGACCCGCCTTGGCGGATTCGTGTCCGACCGCTTCACACTTGGGCGATTCGTGGCGGCCGATGCGGGATTGCGGCTGACCTACCTGCCCAGTCACGAAGATGTGTTTGCCGAACCACGCGCGGCACTGCATGTGGAAGGCGCCACATCAGGACCTGTCTCGTGGTCTCTCAGCAGCGCAGCGGGACTCTACCGGCAATTCCTGGGTCAGTACGACGTCTCCGCGCTCAATGCAGGAGCGTTGCTTCCGTCTGCACGCGTATGGCTACCCGTTGGCGAAAGCGTGCGCCCACCACTCGCCTACCATGCATCGAAACTCTTCAGGATATCCGTGCCGAAAGGCTGGAATCTGTCGCTTGAGGGCTATGCGAAATGGATTCCACATGGTCTGACGCTGGATTACGCGATGCAACCTTCGCGGGGTGCGCACGAGACCGTCAGCCGGCAATTCACGTTCCTGACGAGCTATCGTGGCCGCGCGAGGGGACTGGCAGCCGGCATCGAAAGGCGGACCGAACATATGCACCTGCTGGCGCGCTACGAGCGTTCGAAGATCGTGAGAAAGAGCCCGCGACTGTATTCCGGAGAAGAACATTCGGTGCCGTGGGAGGAACCGCACCGCATCGATGTGTCGCTCGACTGGGAGCCGGTACCATCGCTGCAGATAGGTGGAAGGTGGCAGGGTATTTGGGGCAGAAGCTGGGCATTCAAGCAGGCTTACTACGACTACTTCGGACACCGCGGGGATACA
>CAZIIP010000207.1:0-6543 GCA_964539455.1 uncultured Rhodothermales bacterium | reverse complement strand
ACGCTCGGCTTGCGGTTGTTCACAACCTGCAAATGCCGGCCAGAGTATGACCAGGCACACCAAGGCCGGCACCGGGTGGCGCAGGGACGCAGGGAATGCGGTGAAGGGTTTCATGGATTCTGCATCATCTGATCCGCTACCCGGAGGGCCTGTGCGGCGATTGTCAATGCCGGATTGACGGCGGCGGAGGAGGGGAAAAACGAAGAGTCGACGACGTACAGATTGCGGATGTCATGCGAACGGCAGTATGGGTCAAGCACGGAAGTGGCCCCGTCGTTACCGAAGCGTACCGTCCCGCACTGATGCGAGTTGGTTTCGATACCCATGGTCTGACTGAATACCAGCGGGTAACCGGCCGATTTCATGACGTCAACGGCAGTAGCCAGAAGTTTTCGGTGTGTTCGCATATTGTTCTCCTTTCGGCGCACCCGGATACGGCCGGATGACGTGACGGTCACCCGATTTTCCGGATCTGGAAGATCCTCGGACATGACCCACCAGTCCACGCTCCTCTTGGCCATCGCATTCAGAATATGCAGAGGGATTTTTGGCCGCGTCGATTTCAGCATGCTACCTTGCACCCCTCCGATCAACTGCAAGTTGCCCAACGGATAGTTCCATCCGGGTCCGTTCAGGTAAAAATCATTAATCGAAAGGGTTTTCTGGAATACCGTCCGATTGTGCTTAAACGGTTTCAGCGCAATCATCGCCGTATTGTTGTGGGCCATGTAGTTTCGGCCGACGAGCCCGGATTTGTTGGCAACTCCTTTACCGTCATCACCGGATCGAAGAAGCAGGGCGGTGGAATTGACGGCTCCGCAGGATACGACAAAGCGATCTGCCTTCAGATGCATGCGACTTCCCTTATGATCCACTTCGACCGATTCTATGCGTTTGCCGTCGCCCGACGGCCGCAATCGCAAGGCCTTTGTGTGGGGCATCAAGGAGATGTCCGGACTTTCCAGCGCCGGTAGCACACAACATACCTCGGCGTCGCTTTTGGCGTGCACCTTGCATGGGAATCCGTCGCAGGTAGGGCATCGGATGCAGGTACCGTTCTCGCAAATATCGATGCCAATTGGAAGGTGAAACGGTTGCATTCCCTGTCTGACAAGGTCGTCGTGCAGTGTTTGAATGACCGGTTCGTGCTCGACACAGGGAAAAGGATACGGTGTTGATCTGGCGGGATCCGTGGGATCTTCGCCTGCCGTTGCATGCACCCGGTAGATGTTTTCGGCCTTTGCGTAATACGGTTCCAGATCCGTATACGACACAGGCCAGGCCGGTGAGGTACCGTCGGCGTGTTCGAGAGCGTTGAAATCGGCCACTCTGAGCCTAGGAAGGGCCGCCCCGTAGACCTTCGTATTGCCGCCCACGAAGTAATGTACGCCCGGTTGAAAGGGAGGTCCGTCTGCGTCAAGCCACGATTCCTCGGGTTTGTAGCGTGCCTTCCCGAATACGGACTCCGGCATCCAGTTTTCATCCTCCTGTGGGAGGTGTCCTCCCCGATCAATCAGCAGGATGCGGGCACCGGAATCTTTCAGCCCGTATGCGAGGGTACCGCCCCCGGCTCCCGATCCGATGATGATGAGGTCGTAGTTGCTTTCCATATCGGGATGTGTTCGGGTAAGATCGAATCCGGTACGGTCCAATCAACCATACATCTATCAAAAATGCGAACGGTTTCAGCCGGAGCCGGCCAAACCTACGATGTGCTCGGCCCCAATATTTGATGCGAAGAGCGATGCACCAATGACGAACCATCCTGCGTGTCGGCCGGCCGGGAAATAGCCCGCCGAGGTCTCGAGCGTCGTCCGCTCACGTCTGGCTGCACCAAAGGCAACGGTGAAGACGAGCAGGAAGTATAGCCCGATAACGAGCCGGTCAAATGATTGCAGCAGGGACAAAGGATCAGCCGTTGTGCCACCATTCGGTTCGTGGGCCAAGGTGTAACTGCACGGTCTTTAGCTCGGTGAATTCATCGATGGAGAATCGTCCGAGCTCTCGCCCAAGTCCGCTCTCCCGGTATCCGCCAAATGGGAGTTCGGGATGTCCGTCCATAAAGCAGTTAATCCAGACCGTTCCGGCGCGGATGCCTCGAGCCATGCGGAAGCTGGTATCAATGTCTCGTGACCAAACACCCGCCGACAGCCCATACATCGTGCTGTTTGCTATGGATATGGCCTCTTCCGTCGTATCGAAAGGCACAACCGAAAGCACGGGGCCGAATATTTCCTGTCTGGCGATCTCCATTTCCGGCGTTACGCCCGCAAATACGGTCGGTTCGATAAACCGGCCTCTGGGTGTCGTGAGGCGATCACCACCCAGACGCAATTGAGCACCCTCGTGTTGCCCGGTTTCGATATAGCCCATAATCTTGTCGAACTGGGCCTGGTTGATAATGGCGCCGACCTTCGTTTTTTCATCGAGAGGATCCCCAACCGGCACCGTCCGAGCATGTTCGATGACCCGGTCAAGAAATGAGCTTGCGATATCGCGGTGGACGAGCAAACGACTTCCGCTGTTGCAGCATTCTCCCATGTTGAAATACACGCCGAAAACCACGGCATCCAGTGCAGCCTCCAGATCCGCGTCGGGAAAAACGATCTGAGGGTTCTTGCCGCCCAGTTCGAGTGACACCTTCTTGAGATTGCTTCCGGATGCAGCCACAACGCGTTTGCCGACTGCCGTCGATCCCGTGAATGACAGCATGTCCACGTCGGTATGCTCGGAGAGCCGGGCGCCGACAGGTTGTCCGTATCCGGTCAGAATGTTGACCACGCTTTCCGGGATTCCTGCAGTTTCGATGATCTCACCGAGCAGAAGTGTGGTTGCAGGCGTCAGTTCGGAGGGTTTTATAACCGCCGTATTGCCTGCCGCCAGAGCAAAAGGAAGCTTCTGGCTGATGATCAGCAACGGAAAATTCCAGGGGGTAATCATTCCGACGACCCCCAATGGATCTCGCAAGACCAATCCCAGCTTGTCGGTCCCCAGATTGTTATAGGAGTCTCCATAGCAGTGGCGTGCGAGCGTGGCTGCATAGTTCCATAGATTTACGGCGGTTTCCATCTCGCCTCTTGCCTGCGCGATGGGTTTCCCGCTTTCGAGGGTTTCAAAGAGAGCCAGCTCCTCCAGACGCTCATGAATTCCATCTGCCACGCGTTGCAGCAGCATGGACCGCTCCGCGCCGCTGGCACGTGGCCACGGGCCCTGGTCGAACGCCTTCCGGGCGGCCGTCACGGCCAGGTCGACCTCAGGTTCTCCGGCCTGAGGGTATGAGCCGATTTCCTTTTCGTGTGCCGGACTGAAGGACGAAAACCGTTTTCCGGTACCCGCATCGACCCGGCGGCCACCGATCATCATATGAAACCGGCGTGGCTTGCTTGGAAGAACCTGTGTGCTCATGCTGTACTCACAATTTTGGTGATCCGTATTGGCCTCTTCATTCCTGCTATACCACCTTTCCCTCCTGGATCATCGCCGCACCCTTTTCACCGATCATTATGGCCGGCGCCTGCGTATTGCCGCTGATCAATTTCGGCATGATCGATGCGTCGATGACACGAAGGCCTTCCATGCTATGAACGCGTAGCTGCGTATCGACGACCGCCATGTCATCGCTGCCCATTTTGCAGGATCCCACCGGGTGATAATCGGTCTTGGACCATTTTCTTATATACGCAGCCACTTCTTCATCGGACTGTGCGTCATCTCCGGGAAGGTATTCACGTTTGATATACGGGCGCATCGAAGGCGCGGAAAGCAGTTTGCGTCCCCATCTGAATGCAGTTATCGATTTTTCGAGGTCGTACGGATCGTCAATGTAGTTGGGATCGATCGCCGGTGGATCGAGTGGATTTGTCGAGCGCAGTGTCAATGATCCGATGCTTCTCGGGCGCAGGTGACACGTGTTAATCGTCAGTCCCTGACCCTTGATCTTCATGCGACCATGGTCGACCACATAGGCCGGCAGGCAGTGGATCTGGACGTCCGGCGACCGCACGTCTTCACTGCTCTTTAGAAAGATCCCGGCTTCTGCAACACATGCAGTCACCGGGCCGGTTTTATAGAGCAGATACTGGAGGCCGTGCCGGATTGCCCGATCCCACCGGTCCTGGCCGTTATAGCTAACGGGTTTGGAGACCTCGGCAGCGATGTAGACATCCATGTGATCCTGATAGTTCTTGCCGACACCGGGCAGATCATGGACGACGTCGATACCCAGTGTACGAAGTTCGTCCGCCGGTCCGATACCGGAAAGCAGCATCAGTTTTGGCGTATTCACGGCTCCACCGCTGAGGATGACCTCCCGGTTGGCCCGGGCGGTTTCCTCGGTTTTGCCGTTCTTCAGATAGGTAATTCCGACCGCCCGGTTGTTCTCGACCAACACGCGGGTTGCATGTGCCTTGGTGCGGACCGTCAGGTTTTCCCAGTGGAGTGCCGGTCGAAGAAAGGCCGTCGCCGCGCTTTCGCGGCGCACGTTTCTTTGCGTCACCTGGTAAAAGCTCACGCCTTCCTGCCGCGCTCCGTTATGGTCGGGCGTATACGGGATACCGATTTCCTGCGCCGCACGGACATATGCTTTGGTAAGTTCGTTGTGCTGCACCTGGTTGGTGACGTTCAGTGGTCCTCCCTGGGCGTGGTATTCGTTTACGTAGCGTTCGTTGTTTTCCGATTTTTTGAAGCAGGGAAGAACGCCTTCATATCCCCAGCCCTCGTTACCCATGTCGCGCCACTCGTCGTAGTCGAGCCGGTTACCGCGAATGTATATCATCGCATTGATAGAGGTGCTGCCTCCCAATGTGCGACCCTGGGGATAGTGCATCTCCCGGTTATTGACGTTTTTCTGCGGCACGGTTTTGTAGCCCCAGTTGACGCTCTCACTTGTTAGTTTCGTAAAGCCGGCCGGCATATGGATAAGCGGTGAGGAGTCCGGTCCGCCGGCTTCGAGGAGCAGCACGGTGATGTTTGGATCTTCGCTCAGTCTGTAGGCTACCGCACATCCTGCAGCGCCTGCACCTACGATGACATAATCAAAATGGGCGTTCGTTGTGGACGGCATGGCGATTCCTCGTGTTGGTTATATCATGCGCACCGGCGGCTTGGCGACCCCGTCGTACACGAAGATGGTCTGCATGCACAATATCCGGCGGGAGCCTTCCACTGGTGTCTAACACGGATGATATCCGCGTTTTGAATCAAGTTATCGACCTTCAAATCGTGCTTCACGTCGTTCGCGGAATGCCGCAACCCCTTCTTGTCCGTCATCTGTATGAGCGGCCAATCCGGCAGCGGTTCCTTCCATGGCTCGTGTGGCACCTGTGCCGGTGTCCGCATTCACCAATTCCTTTGCCAGTTGCACCGATATGGGTGCATTGCTGCAAATCTCGTCAAGCAGAGCGCGCGCAGACGACAAGAGGATCTCCGAAGGAACGGACTCGTTGACAAGTCCCCAGTTGCGGGCCGTCTCGGCATTGATCCGCTTGCCGGTGAAAATCAAGTGCTTTGCTCGTGCCGGTCCAACCAGCGCATTCAGTCGGGAGGTACCACCCCAGCCGGGAAGCGTGCCGATTTTCACCTCGGGCATGCCGAATTCGGCATTCTCGGAGGCAACGCGCAGATCGCCGGCAAGGGCGAGTTCCAGCCCACCGCCCAGGGCCAATCCATTGATGGCCACGACGACCGGCTGCCGAACGTTTGCGATGCGATCGATTACCCGGTGTCCATCCCGAATCCACCTTCTCCACATGTCAATCGACTCGAGGGCTGCCCACGCATTGATGTCCGCGCCGACGCAAAATGCCCGGTCGCCTTCCGCCCTCAGCAAAACGGCGTGGACCGAGGAATCCCGGTCGATCTGATCGACTTCGTGTTCGAGCATTGCCATCATTTCCGGATCGAGCGCATTCAGCTTGGCCGGTCGATTGATCGTGATGGTTGCGACGGTGCCTTCGGTTGTTCGGAACACTTTGCCGGAAGCCATATCACAGTACTCCAGTCAGGTTAATTCGCGATGCTCAGTTCGAGTCCCATTTGTTCCGGACGAAACAGGCGGTCATCCATTGTTCGCAGATCTGTACTGACGGCGAGTGTAATTTCTGTCTGGTTCAGCACATCGCGCTGCAGATCGATACCCGGGGCAATTTCGGTCACGCATAATCCGTCCGGCATGAGCTTGATCACGCAGCGTTCCGTTACATAGGTCACGTTCTGGCCCTTGGCGCGCGCCTGCCGTCCGGAAAACGTGACATGTTCAACCGCCGGGACGAACTTCCTGACCTTGCCTTCCCGGTCGATTTGCAGCTTTCCGTTGCCCACGGTGAGGCGAAGTCCGCCCGTGGTAAATGTGCCGCTGAACACGACGTTTTTTGCGTTGGCCGTGATATCAATAAATCCACCCACACCGGCCGTAACGTGTGGCCGCGCCGCAAGTCTGGATACGTTGACGCAGCCCTGCTCGTCAACCTGAAGGAATGACAGCATGCAACGGTCGAATCCGCCGCCCTGGAAGTAGGTGAATTGATCCGGCGATGGTACGATTGC
>CAZIIP010000206.1:1872-6549 GCA_964539455.1 uncultured Rhodothermales bacterium | reverse complement strand
TGCTCCCATGGTGGTCAAGCCTCGCTGCGAAGCCTTATTTCGCAGCGAGGCGCTTTTTGAAACTACCGCACGCTCCTCCTGCTCAATGCCCATCCTTCCAGTGAAGCAACCCTGGAGGCATACTGCGAACGCGTAGGAGGATCGGTCGGTGAAATGATGCTCCCATTTCTCGGCAAAACGCGACACCATCACAGACCATTAACGCCATATGCCCGCGTGCTGGGAAACGCCATGCAGGCAACCAACATCTGCAGGGATGTCGGACAGGATGCCCGCCTTCTCGACCGGATTTACCTTCCCACAGACTGGTGCAACGATGCCGGCATCTCAAAGGAGGATCTTACCCGATCAACCATCCCTCCCGGACACCCCCGCCTCGTAGAACGGCTGATGCAACTGGCCGAAAAATGGTATGCTGCCGCGCTCCCGGGTATTGCGATGTTGCCCCCGGGATCCCGGACTGCAATCACGGCCGCCATGCGCTGGTACCGGGAAATACTGAATGAAGTACGAAGAAACGGATACGACAACTTGACACGCCGCGCCTTTGTGCCGGTCCACCGCAAGGCGCTTCTGTTGTTGTCGGACAGTTACGAAAGAAGAAAACGGTGCCTTCGGGCAGCTTCCGATCCATCGATAAATGGCAACTAGCGCAGGAAAATGGGAGACCAGGGTGTTGACCCGGCTTGTAAGCCGTTTGGTGCTGAATGACCTGTGCCGCTCGTTCAGCGAAATTCGGCTTGTCGGCGATGTCCCCGATCTGCCGCGGAATATGCCGGCTGTGCTGTACGCCAACCACCACGGCTTTCACGACGGATACCTTGGTTGGTACGCCGTTACCCATCTGCTGAACCGGCACTTTATGACGTGGATGCGGGAGTGGTACAGGTACCCGCTTTTTGCACCGCTCGGAGCCCTTCCATTCCCTGAAGACAAGCCGGCGCGAAGGATTGAAACCATTCGACGGACGGCGCAGCGACTCCGGCACCACCGGCAATCCGCACTCCTGTATTTCCCTGAGGGACGCCTGCACGCTCATCAGGAAGGAGTGCTTCCGTTTGAGCAACATCCCGTCGAGCGACTTTCGCGTATCCTCGCTCCGTCGATCTGGATGCCGCTATCTCTGTACGTTACCTCCTGGGGGGATCCCCGTCCGGTGGCATTGCTTTCCTTTGGTGACCCGCGCCCCGGCGCGGACGGCACGGAGCACGATCGACTTGAACAAGTATGGGATGTACTACGTGCAACTGCGCCGCAAGGCGGCCAGGCCGTATTGACCGGCCGGCGCAACGCCCACGAGCGCTGGAATTTGAAACCCCTGGCTGGATATTTCGAGAGATTCCTATGAAGTTGCTGCTCTGCGTCGTCCCGGCGCTCCTGCTTCTTCCCTTACCTTCCCGGGGCCAATCGTGCTCCGGCCTCGCTGATGCATATGGCAACAAGGAAGTCGACATTCTCAAAAATCGGTTGCAGCTTGCTTCCGGCCAACGTGAGAAACTGGAGGTGATTTATCGCCTGTACCCGCTAACGGAAGACGAGAACCTGCTCTCAGATCTCCCGGCAAGCGCAGAATCGCCCGATTCGGCCACCGAGTTGGCGCTGCTTGCAGCGCTCTGGACGTGGAAAGGTGATCGTTCGAATATATTCAATCGCATTCCGCGCATCATGAAGGGTGTGAAGATGCTCGACCGGGCGAAAGAAATCAATCCGGACAACCCGTTGACATTGCTGATCGATGGTCAGGCATTGATCTTCAAACCTGGAATAGCCGGCGGGAGTGTCAGCAAGGCGCTTGACACCTTCGAGCGCCTGCATTCGTTGCTGGTGGAACGTCCTGTTTGTGAAGTCGCGGTGTACGAGGTGGAGTCCTGGATATGGTATTGTTTGCATCGCATGGAAGATCCGCAGGCCGATGCATACCGCGATGAGTTTCTCGCCTCGGATCCACCTCCGTTGTTCCGTGACTTTGTTCGGTCGCCACTGTGACGCTCGTATTCATATCCGGCGTTCTCTATATCATCGCGTTCTCGATTTACGCGGTCAACCGGCTATATCTGTATCGAAACGAAAAGAGGGCCGAACGCGGGCCTGTCGGCCGGCTACCATCATTGTCGATCCTGATTCCGGCACGCAATGAAGCCGGGAACCTGTCGCGGCTGCTTCCTGAGATATTCGAACAGGATTATGCGGATTTTGAGGTGGTCGTTGTCGACGACGCCTCGACCGACGGTACGGCGGACGTCCTGGCGGCAATGAGCGATCCACGCCTTCGCACAGTCTCGTGCACCGGTCCGCCAAGCGGTTGGGCCGGCAAAGTGCATGCCTTATACAAGGGATCGACAACGGCGCAAAACGACGTGTATCTTTTCCTGGATGCAGACGCCGAACTGCCGGCTACCGATGCGATCGCTCGCATGATGCAGGCACTTCAGTCTCACGGGCCGCGATCGGTCGTCACCGGACTGGCGCGGTGGACGGGCGGCGGACGCTTGCTGGTCTCTCTCTTGCCGGTCGCCATCCTGTTCATCCTTCCCTGGCCGCTGGGCCACCTGCTGCCGTTTCGCTCGCTCACCGCCATGAACGGCCAGATCTGGATGATTCGCCGCTCCGATTACCATTCGTGCGAGCCTCATCTGGCCAACAAAAACAGTATTTTGGAGGATGTTACCATCGGCAGGTATTTAAAAGGCGGAGGCTTCAACATATTCCTCCACAATTTTCAGGACATCCTTCGCGTACCGATGTACGAATCGCTGAAGGAAGCGTGGAACGGACTCCGGCGTAACGCCGCACTCATTACCGGTGACAGGCCGCTCGCCGTTTTGCCGCTCGTTGCCGGCTGGTTCGCGTTTATCCTTGTGCCGCTCTTTCTCGAGCCGCTGCTCCTGATTCCTTTCGCCGGCATCAAGCTGCTCTCCGACCGTTTCACGGGCAATCCTTGGTGGGTTACAGCCCTGGTCCCGGTTTCCGCATTCCTGGGCCCCGGCATCCTCCTTCATTCGGCATTCTCTCACGTTGCCGGCGACGTAACCTGGAAGGGACGATCCGTGTCGATGCGCAAGAGAAAAAAATAGCGCCCACGCTTCGTACATTGATTCGTCGGCTTTCTCCAACTTCACGCGGACCAGTCCCATGCGCGGTACCCTGATAATGGCCCTGGCAATTGCACTTATTGCCGTCATTTTTGCGCTGCAGAATTCCGGATCGGTGAATGTTCACCTGGGCCCCGCCTCTTTTTCCGCGCCGCTGGCGCTGATTCTGCTCCTAACCCTGGCTGCAGGCGTGTTGGCGGGATATCTGAGCTTGATCTCGCGAATGTTTCGGATGGGCTCGGAGATCAAAAAGTTGAAGAGGGAGATGGCCGATGCGCAGCAGCCCCCGTCCGATGCGCAGGAGGCTCCGTCCGAACCGGAGGCGCCCTCAGGAGAGGAGACCTCACCGGATCCGGACACGGATACAGAAGAAAAGCGGTCCGATTAGTCGCACGCAACGCCTTCGATCAACGGGCCGGGCACCGGTGTCCGCGCAGTAGTATCTTCACTCACGCGCCAAACGAGTAGAGACAACCAGAGCCTATCGGTTGCTGTGAAGCCTCCCGCTTTGTTACAAGGCATGACCGTCGGATTGATCGCTCCTTCGAGTGCACCGATTGAGCCGGATCGCCTTGACAAAGGCATCGCGACACTATCCAAACGGGGACTTCGGGTACGCCGTTATCGGGATGCCGTCTTGCCCTACGGTTATCTGGCCGGAACGGATGCCGCCAGAACTTCGGAGTTGAACACCGCACTGTCCGATCAGGAGACAAACCATATCTTCTGTGTTCGCGGTGGCTACGGCGCCTTGCGCCTCCTGGCCGATATTGACTACGAGGCTGCCCGAAATCACCCAAAAATCCTGATCGGATACAGCGACATCACAGCCCTTCAACTCGCCCTGTGGCATCGAAGCGGGCTTCGAAGTCTTTCCGGTTCCATGGTAGCCGTCGATTGGGTCGATCCGCCGGAAGAGGGTGAACGCTTGTTCTGGTCGATGCTCAATGGTCCGGTACCACTTGTTTTGCCGGCGACGGACGACACCTTTCATACCGTTCGTCCGGGCACGGCCGAAGGCATCCTCCTGGGCGGCAACATGACCACGATTGCCCGGTTACTGGGTACGCCGTATTCTCCCGATTATGAAGGTTGCATTCTATTCCTCGAGGATGTGGCCGAAGCGCCTTACCGTATCGACGCGTTGTTTGCCCAGTTGCGTCTGGCCGGCATCCTCGATCGCATTGCAGGGTTGATGCTGGGCCACTTCAGCGGCTGGACCCCGGAGGATGACCGTCCCACACTCACCTACACCGAGGTGATCGCTCACTACGCCGACAGACTCGACATCCCGGTCATTTCGGGTGTGCCCTACGGGCATACGCGCCATTCCTACGCGTTACCGATCGGCGTGCGTGCCTGCCTGGACGCATCCCAACCATCGCCCACCGTAATCATCAACGAATCGCTCACGACATGAACGCTACTGCCACCGCCACTGAGCGCATGCGTCTTGCCATTTTCGCCTCCGGCAACGGATCCAACATGGAGGCCATTGCCCAGGCCGTAAAAGCGGGTACGATACCGGCCGACCTTGTGCTGTGCGTGACCAACAATCCAGGCGCGGGCGTCATCGCACGAGCCG
>CAZIIP010000206.1:0-1862 GCA_964539455.1 uncultured Rhodothermales bacterium | reverse complement strand
GCCGATACGCACGAGGTGCCGATCTCCATCGTGCGGCCAAAAGATTTTCCCGATCGACGGCAGTATGTGGATACCCTGCTCAACACACTCGACCGGCACGGCGTTACGTTCATTGCTCTTGCCGGGTATATGCTCATGATACCCGAACAAATCGTGGGCGCATACGACGAGCGGATGCTGAACATCCATCCCGCCCTTCTTCCGTCATTCGGCGGCAAGGGCATGTATGGCCGCCACGTGCACGAAGCCGTGCTCGACTATGGCGTCCGCTTTTCCGGCGTCACCGTTCACGTAGTGGATAAGGAATACGATCACGGCCCGATCGTGCTGCAGCAGCCGGTAGAGGTCTTGCCGAAAGATACGCCGGAGACGCTGGCCGCACGGATCCATCCGATCGAACACCGTCTGTATCCGGAAGCCATACGGCTTTTTGCAGAAAACCGGATACGCATCACGGGCCGTTCGGTTGAAATCATCAGGGACTAACCGCAGACCGCAATCTCACCGTTCAATGAATCCATCCAAAGACCTTCCGCCCCCGCAGGATCGCTACACCGTACGACGTGCACTGCTCTCCGTATTCGACAAAACCGGTCTCGTCGCATTTGCGCGCAAGCTTGCGGCACTGAACGTCGAATTGTTGTCGACAGGCGGCACCGCACAGGTGCTCCGGGAGGCAAACATTCCGGAAATGATGGACGGACGCGTAAAAACCCTGCACCCCCTGATCCATGGGGGACTTCTTGCACGACGGACCGACGCGGAGGATCTGGCTTCCTTGTCTTCACAGGGTGGACGACCGATCGACCTCGTCGTGGTCAACCTTTATCCGTTCGAAGCGACGATCAGAAGACAGGGCGTGACCGAGTCCGAGGCGGTCGAAAACATCGACATCGGTGGACCGGCAATGCTCCGCGCAGCCGCCAAGAACTTTCATTTTGTCGGAACGGTCACTTCTCCCGGTGACTATGACCACGTTGCTGATGAGTTGGAGGCCAATGATTGTTCGCTATCGATGCAAACCAGAAAGCGTCTTGCCACCAAAGCGTTTCGTCTGACTGCTGCCTATGATGCCGCCGTTTTGGGGTATTTTTCCGGTCTTGTACAGGATTTCGAGGTTCCAGACCGATTGTCCATTAACGCACCTTCGGCCCAGAAACTTCGCTACGGTGAAAATCCACACCAGGCTGCCGGACTGTACGGCGATCCGTCCGAATTCTTCGAACAACTCCACGGCAAGGAGCTTTCTTTCAACAACATTCTGGATTTGAGCGCGGCGTTTTTTCTGATAGATGAATTCAGAGATGCCCCCCCTACGGCCGCCATTCTGAAGCACACCAATCCCTGCGGTGTCGGAACCGCGGATACCATGTCGGCCGCATACGAAAAGGCTTTTGCGACAGATCGCCAGTCCCCTTTCGGCGGGATTGTCTGCGTCAACCGGCCACTGGATCTGTCGACGGCGGAGGCAATCGACAAAATCTTTACCGAGATCATCATAGCGCCCGATTTTGAAGACGGAGTACTGGATCTTTTAACGAAGAAGAAGAACAGGCGCCTCATTCGTGCACGGGCATCTGCATCGTCCGATATCTCTTCGAACGTTCGCTCGGTACTCGGCGGATTTCTCGTCCAGGAACAGGATCCGCCGTTGCCGGATCTGCAGACCTTCAAATCCGGAGTTCGGGTCGTGACCGACCGTCCACCCACTGAAGCTGAGTGGATCGATCTCGTTTTTGCCTGGCGCATCGTCAAACACGTAAAGAGCAATGCAATCGTCTATGCCCGCGGCGGAGCGACGGTGGGAATCGGTGCCGGGCAAATGAGCCGGATCGATTCCTCCGAACTGGCCGTCGCAAAAG
>CAZIIP010000205.1:5168-6598 GCA_964539455.1 uncultured Rhodothermales bacterium | reverse complement strand
ATGAACAAAGCTTCCTCGATGGCCGATAGTAGCCGGTCGTCCTCATTTCGCATGTGTGTCGCATACGGCAGTCCGGCTTGCGAGAGCGGCCGGCACAGCGCGATCAATTCCGTCGTATCGGCAAACGCACCCGGAACGTACTCCAAGCCGGAGGAAAGACCACATGCCCCCGATTCGAGCGCTCGCTCGATGAGACCTCGCATTGCGTTTCGTTCATCGGGCGTTGCCGGGCGGTTTTGATTTCCGATCACGTAGCCACGAACGGTACCCGTTCCAACCATCGTAGCGATATTGAGCGAAGCCGGGTGAGCGGCCACCGCATCGAGATAGCCACTGATGCGCTCGAAACCAAATTGCTCGCCGAGCCCGTCCGTGAACCGTGCCGCGAACCTTCGGGCCTCCGTTTTTCGCCAGGGGCCCGACGAGTCCCCGTCTTGCCCTCCCACGTCGGTTGTCACTCCCTGGCGCACCTTGCTTTCGGCGTTTGGATTGACAAAAATCCGGGAATCGGAATGGCCGTGGATGTCGATAAAACCTGGACACACCACCATCCCGGCGCAATCGACTACTTCGGCCTGGTCGTGGTCGACCCGGTGATCCACCGCCACAATACGGTCGTCGCATATCAACAAATCGCCCCGGAACGCCGGCCGTCCGGTCCCGTCAACGATCATCCCACCCTGAAACAATGTGCATCTATCCGGCGCGGTATTCTTGTTGGATACCGGACGGATATACGCGGCGCCGATGGCCAGCGGTGCGGCAGAAGTGGCGAGAAACGTCCTTCGGTTCATTTCAGTGCATTCGGAGGCGAAGCGAGGAGATCGTCATATCGGGATTCCTGTCGTCCGAAACGGAGGGCAGACCTTCGCGGGACGTCGAAAGGGACAGAGTCAGTTCGTCTAGACATCCGGTCGCTCATGTTTCTCGAATACGAGCGCCCAACCGTCGTCGTACAATAGATGTAACTCATTAGCATCTATGCGGTAGGAGTCGGAAAGATGGACTGCCCTTTCGTACTCGCCCCAGCGATTGTTCAGCGGCCAATAAAAGATCGGCCGATCAGGTACGGGTACGCCGATGGAAATCACGTTGCTACCCGGCAGTTCATAGACCGTGCCGTAGTTGAAGCCCTCCCACGTATCCTGGGCGCCCGACCGCAAGAAGGCGCTTCCTGATACAGACCCGTCGTCCTCGAACTTGAGGGTGATGTTAATGCTTCCGATATCGCGCCTGAGGCCGTCCGGCTGTTCGAACTTGTAGAGCGTCCACTCAGTGCCCACGATATCGGTTGCCGTTTCCGGTCCGGAAAAATCCCGGCATGATGCGAGCAAAACGCCGGCGGCCAACAGAAAAACGATCCGACTCATTTTATTGCCGGGTTGATGCAATGTAATCTCGTACGCGTCCAGACGTGTGTGCCGGCGAAT
>CAZIIP010000205.1:0-5158 GCA_964539455.1 uncultured Rhodothermales bacterium | reverse complement strand
TAAAAAATGACCCGGTGAAGGTTCCGGTGGCTTGTGTGGGCCGGAAAAAATAATGACCCGGTGAAGGTTCCGGTGGCTTGTGCGGGCCGGAGAAAGAAATGACCCGGTGAAGGTTTCGATGGCTTGTGCGGGCCGGAAGAAAATAAACGGGGGAAGACGACCCGCATCTTCCCCCGTATTGATCCTGGGATTGTACGATACCCGCGTGTGCGGGCACCGGACCCTAACTACTTCTTCGCGGATTCCGTGTCAAGGACAACTTGCGTCATCGGCAGGACACTGTCCGGGTTAAGCGACATGGAGTCGATTTCGTGCTCGACCAGCCACTTGGTGATTTCCGGGAAGTCCGACGGAGCCTGGCCGCAGATTCCGATGTATTTTCCGGCTTTTTTGGCGGCCTTAATGGCCATGTCCATCAGTATCAGCACGGCCTCGTTCCGCTCGTCGCCACCTTTCAACCCGGCGTCCCGATCGATGCCGAGCGTGAGCTGGGTAAGGTCGTTGGATCCGATGGAGAAACCGTCGCAGCTTGCCAGGAATTCGTCGGCGAGTAGCGCGTTGGCCGGGATCTCGCACATGATGATGACTTCGAGTCCGTCATCACCACGCTTCAGTCCTTTCTCGGCCAGGATGTTGAGAACGCCGTTCTGCTCTTCAAGTGTCCGCACAAACGGAATCATCACCTTGACGTTCTTCAGACCCATCTCCTCGCGCACTTTCTTGATGGCCTTGCACTCGAGACCGAAGGAGTCGTGGAAGGACTCGGACGGATAGCGATACGCCCCCCGGAAGCCGATCATTGGATTCTCTTCCTTCGGCTCGTAGAGCTTGCCGCCAAGCAACTGGGCGTACTCGTTCGATTTGAAGTCGGACATCCGGACGATTACCGGCTTGGGGTGAACGGCTGCGGCAATCGTGCCGACGCCTTCCGCCAGACGATCGACGTAAAAGTCGGTCGGGCTGGCATAGCCGGCCATTTTCTCCTTGATGGCCGCCTTCAGCTCGCGATCCTCGAGTTTGTCGAAGTTAATCAGTGCGTTGGGGTGAACGCCGATTTTGGTCGCGATTATGAACTCGAGACGGGCGAGACCGACGCCTTCCGCCGGCAATTTGCTGACTTCGAACGCCATATCCGGGTTCGCAAGGTTCAGCATGATCTTGGTCTTCGGAGTGCCGAGACCGGTAAGATCGGTTTCTGTTTTCTTGAAGGGGAGGATTCCTTCGTAGACGAATCCGGTGTCACCCTCGGCGCACGATACGGTCACTTCCTCAGCGTCACTGATCTTCTCCGTGGCATCACCACATCCCACGATGGCCGGGATTCCGAGTTCTCGCGAAATAATGGCGGCGTGACAGGTGCGACCGCCGCGATTGGTTACGATGGCTGCGGCAACCTTCATGACGGGCTCCCAGTCGGGGTCGGTCATGTCCGTTACGAGGATGTCGCCGGCCTGCACCTTGTTCATTTCCGCTGCGCTCGGAACTACGCGGACCTTGCCGGATGAAATCTTGGCGCCGACGCTCATTCCGGTGCAGACGATATTGCCGCGTTCCTTGAGACGATAGGTCTCGTGAATGAACGCGCTCTTCAGTGACTGAACCGTTTCGGGACGCGCCTGCACGATGAACAACTCGCCGGTCACGCCGTCTTTCGCCCACTCAATGTCCATAGGACGGGGCTTTCCTGCGCGCTCGGTGTAGTGATCCTCGATAATCACCGCGTACCTGGCGAGCTCGAGCGCCTCTTCGTCGGTGATGGAGAAGCTCATCCGCTCGGAGAGATTGGTGTCGACGTTTTTGGTCGATTGACCCACGGCCGCGTCATCGGAATAGACCATTTTGATGAGCTTCCGGCCGCGGTTGCGCTTGATGATTGGCTTGTAGCCTTGCAGTAGCGTTTCTTTGAAAACGTAGAATTCGTCCGGATCGACCGCGCCCTGCACGACGTTTTCGCCCAGTCCCCAGCTACTCGTGATGAACACGGCACCGCGGAAGCCCGATTCGGTATCCAGGGTAAAAATCACGCCGGAGGAAGCCTTGTCGGCACGTACCATTTCCTGAACGCCGATCGAAAGGGCGACGTCCATGTGCTTGAAGCCCTGGTGGACGCGATAGGAAATGGCACGGTTCGTAAACAGCGATGCGAAAACCCTCCGACAGGTATTCAGAAGGTTTGCTTCGCCTCTGATGTTCAGGTAAGTCTCCTGCTGACCCGCAAATGATGCGTCGGGAAGATCCTCTGCCGTAGCCGAACTTCTCACGGCCATGTCGCGAGGACCGGAGGGGCCGCTCAGTTCCTTGTATGCGTCAGCAATTTCCTCAGCAAGGTCCTGCGGAATCTCGCCGTGGCGAAGCCATTCGCGGATCTGGTGTCCGGCTTTAACCAGGGCGTCGACATCGGTGGTGTCGAGTTCATCGAGCACCTTGGTTACCTTCTCGCGAAGGTTATTGTGATCCAGATAGTAGAAGTAAGCCTCGGAAGTTGTGGCGAAGCCATTCGGCACTTTGACGCCCTTTTCCGTGAGCTCCTGGTACATCTCACCAAGGGAAGCGTTCTTGCCGCCGACTTGGGGGATGTCCTCAATCTTCAGCTCGGCAAACCTCTTGATGTACTTGAACTGCTGCATGGAGTAGCTCCTCACACGGTTGATGAAGGAAGTTTCGCGGCAACGATCAACTTTGGACCGTTGTTTGCCACGAGACGGACCATAGAAGGTTTTTGAATAACAAATTGAAAAGCGGTGCCCTCCGAGCGGCACCGTAATTTTGATCAGGAAGCAAAAGCTACGCAGGACCCTGAACGGGGAATGAGCGCCGTTCCCCACAACGGGATGTGGTGGTCCCGATATGAGCGCTGTAGGGGAAAAACCCACAGTGGTGAAGAAGCGCTTTTCCGTTCTTCTGGTTCCGTGGGTATTCCGTTTTTCGGATCCATGGAATCGGGCCGCGAGCGGCGAACCATCCGGTTACGATACGACCCTGCAGCCGTGAACATGCTCTTGGACCAGCGGAAAACTGTGCCTCGCTTCGTAAAATGCCAATTGCTGTGCACCGACGGCGGTGCAGGCACATACCGACACCGCAAAGATTAAACCGTGCAAACAAATGGGGAATGCTGAAGGAAACATGGCGCGGTATGGCTGGAATTGATGGATTTCGGGCCGTAGGTTGCCTACTTAGGCATTATTCTTCGAAATACGAACACCATGTACCAATCCGCACCTGGATGTGCGGCGACTGCTTACCGTGTACCGGCATGAGAAAGACCCGAATTACTTTTGCAGCACTTGTCGTGCTCGCTCATTTGATTTTGTCGGGATGTGAACGGCGGGGCGGCAGTGAGGATGTGTATCCGTCAAGGCCTATCACGATGCTGGTACCCTGGAATCCGGGAGGTGGAACCGATACGGTTTCCCGCGCGCTGGCGTCGGTGCTGCAGCACCATATTGGACAGCCCGTAAATGTGGTCAATCGAACCGGTGGTGGCGGTGTGGTCGGCCATCTGGCTTTGGCACAGGCCGATCCGGACGGGTATACCATCGGTGCGGTCACCGTCGAAATTTCCATGATGCACTGGATGGGATTGACGCACCTGACACCGGAAGACTACACGCCGATTTCACTGCTGATGGATAATCCTGCAGCAGTAACCGTGGATGTCGATGCACCGTGGCGGACACTCGGCGAATTGCTGGACGACATACGTGCCCGTCCGGGCGAACTCCTTGCCTCCGGAACGTCACGGGGAGGCATCTGGGATTTGGCAAGAATCGGCATGCTGGAGGCCGCGTCGCTGGACCAAACCGCCTTACCATGGGTGCCGAGCCAGGGTGCCGCGCCTGCCCTGCAGGAACTGCTCGCAGGAGGCGTGCACGTCGTTACTGCGGCGCTGGCCGAGACCGATGCACTGCGCAAGGCAGGTCAGGTCAAGGTACTGGCCGTAATGGCCGAGGAACGCCTGCCCGCATTTCCGGACGTCCCGACCCTGAAGGAGCAGGGAATCGACTGGAGCCTTTCTTCCTGGGTATCCGTCGGTGCCCCGGCCGGACTGCCCGACACCGTGCGACAAGCACTTGTCAATGCGGTTGCGGAAACTGCGGAAGATTCGGCCTATACCGGCCCGCTTGAAGATGCGGGCTTCTACCTGCGACAGATGTCCGGACCGGAACTCTCCGCGTTTATGGCGAAGCAGGACTCCCTGAACGGCGAATTGTTGGCCCTCGCCGGAATGGCACGCTGAACCGAATGTCCGGAAGCGATCGCATATCGGCCGTACTTATTGCCTTGCTGGGGGCGAGCGTCTGGTGGCACGCCGGAAGCTTTCCCACGCTGGACGACGGACACCCCGGTCCCGCGTTGTTTCCGCGAATGATCGGTGGAGGTCTTTTTCTGGCAGGCATCGGACTGATGCTTCTCCGACGGCCCGCTACTACCGGCAAAACCGAGCCGACGGATCGATTCGGCTGGTTGCGGCTGTTGCTGGCTATCGTACTGGTGACGGCCTTCCCGTGGATGCGCGAGTGGATAGGATTTGTCGCTTCTCTAACGATTCTGGGATTTGCCGTCGCATGGTCCCTTAAATCTCGTCTCATCATCGCCTTGCCCGTAGTGGTCATCAGCGCCTTTCTCATTTACGGTCTCTTCACAAGATTGCTGGGGGTACCGTTGTGAGCGAGTTTTTTTCCTGGCAAGGAATTCTGGCACTGTTGCTCGGCGGTCTGTACGGATCGATGTTTGGGGCCATACCGGGCCTGACTGCAACGCTCGCCGTTGCGCTGTTCATCCCGATTGCGTTTTTCCTCGATCCGATCGTTGCCCTGCCGGCGATCATTGCCATTTCCTCGGTGGCAATCTATGCCGGTGACGTGGGCGCTGCCGTGGCGAAAATCCCCGGCACACCCGCCAGCGCTGCATATGTAGAAGAATTGTTCAGGCTGTCGCGGAAACGTGGTGCCGTCTATAGCCTGGGGATCAGTGCAATGGGATCGGCGGTCGGCGGGATTATCGGTACCGTGCTGCTGATTTTCAGCGCTACGGGTATTGCTGCATTGGCCTCCCAATTCTCCTCCTTTGAATATTTCTGGATAGCCGTCCTCGGATTGACGGCCGGAGTATTTGCCTCGGGCGGATCGCCTCTAAAGGGTTTGATCTCATTATT
>CAZIIP010000204.1:0-6626 GCA_964539455.1 uncultured Rhodothermales bacterium | reverse complement strand
CAAAGCATGTTGGACGAAGAGATGATAAATAAAAGGCTGTTCCGGTTTGCGGGCTTGTGGCTGACGGCGGTAGCAATCTCACTTTCATTTGTGGCGTGCGATTCGGTCGAAGCGCCTGCCGAGGCGGAGGTGCCTGGTGATGAAACATTAATGGCACTTTCGGAAGACCTGGCTGAAAATGTGCCGCTGTCGGCGGCTGAGCAGGCATCCGTGAATGCGGTTTTCTCCGAGCACGAAGGGCGGGTGATGGAGCCCGGCTTTCTGTGGTACGTGGCGGCAGGGCTTCAGCAAACGCTGAGCGACGAACAGAAAGAAAGAATGTTCAGGCTGCTTGAAAGGCACGAGCGGCGTCAGTGGCAGGAAATGCGCAGGGACGGCGTACGAGATGCGGTGCGGCGTGCGTTCAGCGTCGGCATTCTCCGTCCCATCGCCGATGATTTAACCGAAGCGCAAAGGACGGAGATAAGGGCTATCCACGAAGAACATGCCGAACAGGCCAAGGCAGTCTTCGAGGCGCTCAACAATGAGGAAATCACCCGGGAAGAAGCACACGAGCAACTCGCGTCGTTGAGGGAAGAACTACATGAAAATGTGTCGGCCGTTTTAACGGAGGAGCAACGAGAAGCACTCGCGTCCTGGATCGAAGAGCGGAAGGGCGAACGTGAGGAGCGGAGGGAGGCCCAGCGGGAGGCCATGATCGACGCGCTCGACCTGACGACGGAACAGGTGGAAGCACTGGACGCGCTCCGAGAGCAGCACCGGGAAGAGCTCGGAGACTGGCGGCCCGGGTTCTGGTCGGATGATTTTGATCGGTCGGCTTTTCTCGAAGATCGTCTCGCATTGCATGAAGAGATGGAAGAGGCGCTGGCCGAAATCCTGACCGGTGCCCAGTTGGAAGCCGTCAAGATTCATCGGGTGTTGATCCAACAAGTAAAGCTCCGCCGCAATCGCCAAGGCGGATTCGCAGATGGACCAGGCTTCAGGGACGGCATGCGCAATCATTTCCAGGGTGGAATGAGGCGAGGGAGGTAGCCGTAACGAAGCGAAATTTGTGACGAGAAGGGCGTCCGAGCTATCGGGCGCCCTTCGTTGTATCAGTGTCGGACTCAACGGAGCTTTACATCACCGTCAAGCGGTGATGTATCTTTCCTTGAAAACAGCAAATTCGGACCGCAGCGCAAGATGCCGTTCCATAAACCGTTACCGTCAATCCTGGTGGCCACATGTATGATGGTAATGTCGACCTCCGCATGCAGCAAACGGCAAATGCATCAGACCGACCAGATAATCGAGCGGATCCTCTTGCCGTTCGAAGACACGACCACGGTAGCGGTCGTTGCCTGTGACCCGGAATCGGGCTGGTCGTTGGAGCGCAACCCCGATCGCGTATTTCATGCGGCCAGCACCATGAAGATTGCGGTGCTGATCGAACTCTTCAGGCAGGCCCAAACGGGCAGATTTGATCTGGATGATTCGCTTTCGGTCACGACCCGGTTTACCTCATTGGCCGACGGATCGACCTATACGCTCGACCGAACGACGGATTCGGATCGGGCACTCTTCGAGCGGGTAGGACAACCCGTGTCGCTGAGGGAACTGGCACATCGCATGATTAATGTGTCGTCGAATCTGGCAACGAATCTGTTGATCGAATACATATCGGTCGATAGCGTTCAACAGACCATCGAGCGTTTGGGAACACGGCATATGCAGGTGCTGCGGGGAGTGGAGGATATCGCCGCCTACCGAATGGGACTCAACAATACGGCTACGGCCGCGGATTTGGCCACGCTGCTCACTGCGCTGACCGCCGGACAAGCCGTCGGGAAGCGTGCTGACAGAGAAATGCTGGCAATCCTTGAAGAACAGCGGTTTAATGAGATGATCCCGGCAGGTTTGCCGAGCGCCGCCCGGGTTGCCCATAAAACCGGTCAGATCACCGCAATTCACCACGATGCCGCAGCCATTCATCCCTCCGGCCGGCCACCATATGTATTGGTCATTTTGACGGAAGGCTTTCCGGATGACAAGGTTTCGGCACGCATCGGAGCGGAAATCACGGAAGCCGTTCACGACGCCGTGTTACGAGCACGAAGAAGCCAATGAATACAAGCGAAGCAAACCTGGATGCGCGAGGAATCGTTGTGCGCTGCCCGGAATGCGGCGGCAGGGCACGCATGCCGTATGCGCCGGCTTGCCAACCCCAGCCGTCCGTTGAGTGTATTCGTACGTGAACGAGTAACGGCATACGACACCTCTCCGGGCGTGCGTTCAATTGCCCCTTCGAGCAAATAGTCCGCCTCGGAGCCGAACAGATAGGTGATTCCCGCATCCAGCATCACACTGAACGGCTTCCCGGAGTCCGTTCTGCCCCCCAAAGGCGCATCATCATCCCACCGCCGGGTCCAAGGCTGAGAGCGGTGTCATCGTAGTTGGTACTTGACACTCCGCCCTCGAAATTGTCGTCTAGATGCGTCACCGTGAAGAAGACGTTCGCGCCAATGAGCATCTCGAGATAAGGCTGAGCGCGACCTGCGTGTGGCTGTAATGCAAAAAACATATCCCTGGGCAATGTAATAGGCGTTTACAAAATGACGGCGTATCCCAGTCATGGATATTCATTAAATTACAGTCCCCACCAAGAAGGACACCGAAGACCGTGTCAGCCTCAGCCGGCTGGCGGTACACACTATTGACACACCGTCCATGTCAGAGCGTCAGGAGGCGTCTTCAGGCGCAATCTTTAAGCCACTTCCGTTTGCCGATGCCCGGTCGGGATGGGACAGGCTACTGGTTCGGCTCGCACAACTGGTTCGGCCGCGACGTGATCCGGTCGTGGCCGGACTTGAGCGCACTATCGGGTTGCGTGTCCGGAATCCTGAACTGTACAAACGTGCACTGCGCCACCGCTCCGTTATGCGCGCACAGGCCGAGCGGCCTGAGGAATCAAACGAACGTCTGGAGTTTTTGGGAGATGCCGTTTTGGGTCTGGCGGTAGCTCGTTATCTCTACAAGGCATTTCCGGAGCGTGACGAGGGATTTCTCACCCGAATTCGCTCTCGTCTCGTCAATGGTGAAGCGCTTGCCGATTTCGCCCGGGCACTGGGACTGAGCGCGTACATCGAGATGAGCGAGAATATGGAGCAGGGTGGCGGCCGGGACAATCCGAGCATTCTGGCCGATGCGTTTGAGGCCATTCTGGGAGCCGTCTACCTGGACTACGGTCTCGACGTTGCCGGAAGGTTTGTCGATCGTATGCTGGACACATTCGTCGATCTCGACGATCTTGCCGAGCGGCGGGAAAACTTCAAGAGCCTACTCCTGGAGCTTGCCCAGTCCCGAGGCTGGTCACAGCCCCGCTATCAGGTCGTGTGGGAGAAAGGGCCGAGTCACGAACGTGAATTCTGTATCGTAGCCGTGATCGACGAGCGAAGCTATGAGCGAGGAATCGCGCGCAGCAAGAAACGTGCGGAGCAACTGGCAGCCGCGCGGACCTACAGGCGCCTCCGGCAGGAGGGTCACGCGTCGCCTTCGGCCACATAATTGGAAGGCCGAAGGTAGGTGAATCGGTTCTAGGAGTTTGTCGGACTTGAAAAATAGCCCCTTTGTTTTTATTGAACGTAAGTGCAATTAGCGTCGTGACAGACTTGCTGTAAATAAAGACCTTACGTTGAAGGTCCGACAGCCTTCTAGAACGTTTGCAGGAAGGCCGTCGTCAGGCGATAGACGTGGACCAACTCTTCCCAGTCGAGGGTTCGCGGTACATCGCTTGGCGAATGATACGGTTGCGCACCCTCGTTCGTGTATAGAAAAAATGCGGGAATTCCCCTGAGCGAAAACGGATAGTGATCACTGTTCGGCACGTTCTTTCTCTTGCCCAAAGACCGGTTTCCGAGTCGATCGTTGATTGCGGAAAGTCTTCGAAAAAGATCCGGGAAGTCGCTGCCGCCAACCGTCACGACGCCGGAGCGCCCCGAGGCGACCATATCGAAATTTATCATCAACCGGGAAGGGTATAACGGGATCGGTGGGTGTCTGACGAAATGGAGTGACCCGGCCAACCCACGTTCCTCCCCCGAGAAGGCAACAAACAGTGTCGTATAGCGGAGCGGCCGTGCAGCGATGGTATCGGCCAGCGCCATAAGCAGGGCGACGCCGCTTGCATTATCGTTGGCCCCCGGGAAGTACACGTCTTCTGAAAGCCGGCCGAGGTGATCGTAGTGTGCACCCAGTATGAGTAGCGAATCCGGTCGATCGGTCCCGGGGACGACGCCGGCCACATTTTGCGTGCGGAACGTGGTATCCCGCACAATGCTGAGGCAAAAGGACACCCGGCTGAGCGGATCCGGCATGCTGTCTTCCATGACTTCGAACACCGGTAGCGACAGGGTACTGCGCAAGGGAGCGTAAGACAATGATTCGGTGGGCAACAGGGCGGCCACGGCGCCCCGCATTGCAAGACTATCGATATAGGCAACAAATGTGTCCGATCGGGCCCGCAGCGAATCAAACCGTGCCGCACTGTCCCGTGGGTGGGAAATGGCGACAAAGGGTGTAAACGCATCGGCAACCGGACGAGTGGCAAGGACGGAGTCGATCGCCATCGCACGTGTTTCGATCGCCTCAGGGAAACAACCGTCGCCGGTCGAAGACAGCGGCAGATATGCCGAACCCAATGGACTTGTGGTGCCGTTTATACGCAGCATAGGCGGCGTGACAAATACGTCTGCCCTTAATGCGAACGGATGGAGGTAAGAGCCCCCGACCGGGCGCAATCCGGTTTCCCTGAACCGGTCGCGGACAAACAAGGCCGCTTGCTCGTGTCCGCCTCGGTGATAACCGCGGCCGTTGAAAGCCTCTGAAGCCAGTACGGCGACATCCGAACGCAGCCTGTCCAAATCGATTCCTGACTGTGCATGCCCCACGCCGCCGGAGAGCGAAGCGGCGCACATAAACGCAGCAATCAGAGGGCGTAGCAAATCATCCATAATGCTTCGGAGGCTATCGATAGCCGTTCATTGCGGCAATGGTCGATGCCGGCAAACTGGCATTTCCGACGTGCAATAGAGAACAATCGATAGTAGCTTCCGCCGGTGCCGTCATAAAGATAAATCCTTGTCGTTTCGTTCCACGATATTTCTGTGAACTGCTCGAACAGTGGCGTTTTGAGCGGCGTTTAATGCCAGAGTCGACGACCGGGCCCACCCTACTACGCATCCTTCTCATGCCGTCAACCGACGTACTGAAACAATCACCCGATACGGGAAAATTCGTTGGCCGGCATATTGGTCCGCGATCTGCTGCAGTCGCCGAAATGTTGGCACGATTGGGTTATCAATCGCTGGACGACCTGACCGATGCGGCGGTGCCTAAAGGTATTCGGCTCGACGGTTCCCTAAAGCTTCCCGAGGCAATGTCCGAGGTGGAGGCGGTTTCCAACCTTCAGGAGTGGTCGCAGGAAAATGAGGGCTTCCGCAGCTTCATCGGAATGGGATACTACGAAACCGTGACACCGGCGGTTGTGCAGCGAAATGTGCTCGAGGATCCGGGTTGGTATACCCAGTACACACCCTATCAGGCCGAAATATCACAGGGTAGGCTGGAGGCACTGCTCAACTTTCAGACGATGGTGCTGGACCTGACCGGGATGGAGGTTGCAAACGCCTCGCTTCTTGACGAGGCTACCGCTGCCGCGGAGGCCATGACAATGGTATGCGCAGGCCTTCAGTGGAAACGGCGGGTCTTTCTCGTCAGTGAAGACGTGCATCCGCAGACGATCGACGTGCTCATGACCAGGGCATCTTGGCTCGAGATCGACGTGCAAGTGCTCCCGGACGAAGCCCTGGAGCCGACCGAAGATGTGTTTGGCGTTCTGGTTCAGTATCCCTGTTCGGACGGTCTCATCGCCGACCATCGCCACCTGATCGAAAAGGTGCACCGGCAGGGAGCCTACGCGGTGTTTGCCGCCGATCTCCTCGCCCTCACCATGCTGGAAGCGCCCGGCACACTTGGTGCGGATGTCGTAGTGGGTAGCGCGCAACGCTTCGGGGTTCCTACCGGTTTCGGAGGGCCTCACGCCGCATTTATTGCGGCGTCGGAATCCTTCAAGCGTCGCATGCCGGGACGCATCGTCGGCGTTTCGATCGATACGGAAGGTCGCACGGCTTTGCGCATGGCACTGCAAACGCGCGAGCAGCATATCCGGCGAGAGAAAGCGACATCCAACATTTGCACCGCGCAGGTCCTGCTTGCCGTGATTTCCTCCATGTATGCGGTCTATCACGGTCCTGAGGGATTGCGTCATATTGCCGAACGGGTCCATCGCCGGACGGTGTTTCTGGCGGATCGACTGAAAAAAGCGGGCTTCCGGATCCGCCACATGGAATTTTTCGATACGCTACGGATCGATCTGACGCCGGAAGCGCAGACGGAGGTCTTGGCACGCGCAGCCGAGACACGCATCAATTTGCGTGTATTCGAAGACCATTCGGTCGGGCTTTCGATTGATGAGGCGACTTCGGAGGAAGACATTGCCGCCTTGTTCTCACTTTTCGGAGTCGACGATTCTTTTCCGGGCAACCAGCAACCGGCCACGGCCGTTCCGGCTGCATTGAAGCGAACCACGA
>CAZIIP010000203.1:0-6648 GCA_964539455.1 uncultured Rhodothermales bacterium | reverse complement strand
CCTGTCCGGAGTGGATATACTCGTCGTTGCCTCGAGCACCATGGAGCTGGCCTCGGCCGTTGCACGTACGGCGCTCGCAACCGACGTCGACTATCTCGACATTCAGATGTCGAATCGGGAGAAGATTGCGGCGCTTCGGAGCATGGAAAATGCGATTTTGGAGAAGGAACGGTGCTTCATCACGGACGGAGGCTGGCATCCCGGTGTTCCGGGTGCACTCGTGTCACTTGCCGGGAACAGGTTGGATGAAATGTGGGAAGCGTTCGTGTATGGCGCCTTTGCGCTGGACTGGGGCGCTCGCACGTTCTCTGATGCCACCGTTTCGGAATTTGTGGAAGAATTTAAGACGCTCGAACCCCGGATCCTCTTCGAAGGAGAATGGAAATCGGGCTGGAAGTACGCGCAAAAGATCACTTTCCGGGAGCCTTACGGTACGAAGTGGTGCTCGCCCATGCGGCTGGAAGAGCTTGCTTCCGCCCCGAAACGCTTCACGAATCTTCAATCGTGTGGATTCTTTGTCGCCGGGTTCGGTGCACTGTTCGATTACCTGATCTTGCCCTCGGCGCTGGCGTTGCTATGGATATTTCCGGGCAAACCACATCTCGCAGGGAAACTTTTTCTCTGGGGAATTGCACGCTTCGGCGACAAGGAAGAAGGAGCCGAGATCATACTGCGAACGCGGGGCAGCCTTGCGGGTGAGCAAAAGCGCCTGGAGGTAAGGCTGTTTCACACCGATCCCTATGCATTAACGGCCATTCCCGTAGCGGCCACGCTACACCATTATGCCGGGAAGGGCAGGCGCCCCGGCCTGTTCACGCAAGGTGAGTTTGTAGATCCTGAGTTGTTGCTTGCGGACATGCGGCTGCTGGGTGTCGAAGTCAAGGAGCAGTGGTCTGAAGCACGACCGCAGTAAGATCATATCCGCCGACGTAAAGGCCGCAGAAACAACGTGGAAAGCGGATATGGAAGCGCAGCGGGCCGGCTACGGCAGGCTGCCAAGCAACCGCCGGCCCGCAACGTGGTCCGGCGCGATTTCCAGAAGTCGTGCAATCGTCTGCCGCGCCTCTTCATGCCGGTTCTCCATGGCATAGGCACCGGCCAGATTGTACAGTCCCTGTGTGTTCCGTGGCTGCATCTCCACGGCCCGTTCGAGGTGAACGATCGCTTCCACTCGCCGGCCCAGTTGCAGGTTGATGGAGCCGATCAGCCGTTCGGCTTCCGGTGTCGGTTCCAGAGCGTTCGCCTCCCTGAAATAGTAGAGCGCTTCCTCGTATCGCTGAAGCGGCACAAGCATGTTCGCGGCAAGCATGTGTCCCGAGGCATTGAACGGGTACTCCTCCGCCAGTGCAATGGCGACCTGCGCCGCATCGTGCGCGCGGCCGTCAGACTCGAGAACCTGTATCTGCTGCACCATCGCCCGCTGCCAGTCCATACCGTCGACGTAGGTGGCCAAAGCGAGCTCCTCGATGCGGTCGGCCGGCTCCAATCCTTCCAGCGGATCTCCCTGACTGCCTGCGGGCACGAACGGCCAACCCGCCATCAGGCGTCGAATTCGAAACCGACCGACCAGCGAATCAACCGGCGTACACGAGTGCCGGTTCATGACCGGCCGGCTGCGAATCTCCGGTGACCATTCACCGATCCTTCGATCTTTCGCCAACGCATCGTAGAAGACATTCGCCATCAGCGACAGGCCGCGGAGAGTAGGATGCAGGTGCTCGATCATCATCTCGCTTCCGATCAGATCGTCGCTGGAAGCACGCCGCATGGCGCGTTCGACCTCCACCACGCCGGCACCTGTCGAAGTGGCTACCTCGCGAATGATCGCGTTTGCCTCTTCCGGTGCCCTGAAGCGCAATGGGTCAAACCTCCTCGCACGCCGGAATGCGACGCCGGCCTTCCCGCTGTCGCCTTGCCCGAGAAGCACGCGACCGAGCAGATACCACGCTTCGGCATCCGCACTGTCGGCACCAATACAATTCTCGAGTAGCATTCGGGCCCGATCCGGGTCGTCTTCCAGCGCCACACGCACCTGTCGCAACCGCTCATCCCTCTGGTCCGGATCGGTTTCAGGTGACAAGCCCACCGAGAACGGCGGCTGATCGCGCTCATTCGAGGCAAGTGTTCCAATATATACGGGGACGTTTTTGTCAACGAAAGCCGTTACAATGCGCCGGAGATTGCCCCGGAACTGTTCCATGCCCTGTTCGAATAACGGCGATCCGTAAGGAATTTCCTGCTCACGTACCATGCGTTCCATCATCGTCGCCCGGTGCCCGAATTCACGGGATTCGGTTGTTGCCCCCACGACTCCCGAAACCAGCTGTCGGAGCATCTGTACCGTGCGAAACCGGCGCAGCTTTAAATAGAGGCGCACCAGACCGGGAAAAGGCGCGACCGATTGCGAAGATCCGACGCCGAGCGCACCGTAATACTCATTGTGTCCGGCATAGACCAGTATTGCATCGGGCTCATAGGCCAGTATCTCATCCGTAAAATCAAGCAACGCGTAGCTGTTGACGGCCGCCATACCCGTGTTGACGACTTCGATTTCACGACGCGGAAATGTGGCCTGAATCCTGCGCTCCAGCATCCGCGGGAACGATCCTCCCCGGTAAAAAGGAAATCCGGCGGCGGTAGAGCCGCCGAGAACGAAAATGCGGTATCCGTCCGGAGCTTTGTGCGCTTTGAAAAAGTCAAGGTTGCTGCCCGGAATGGATAGCTCCTCACCGAAATAGCGCCTTCCGACTTGCGGGTTCTGGTAGCGATATGCCGGCTGATCGGGAAAGCTGATGAAGAGCGGAAGCGATTCTCCGTAACCGGCCAACCGCAATCCCCCTTCCAACACCACGAAAAAGAGAACGGGAAGCAACAACATCAAAACCGAGAACAACACACGCCGGGAGGGCGGGATGGGCTCCTGGATACGTGCCGGTTTCGGTTTTCCGATGCGAGATTTGTTTCCCATAGTAGCCGCTGTCGACGCCAACGTTTCTAGTCCCGGCAAGCCCACCGGTTTCCCCGAAAAGGCCCTCTCGACCGGTTCTCCGCTTTCAGGCTTGACCCTTTGGCTACACAGGCACTACATTGTAAGCGCTTACGCAATCGACGGGCCGCCGCTCCACGAGTGGCGGCTGTCGCTTTGAGCGCCCGACCGATCGTTTCCGATAGACGCTGAACACACCTATAATTATCCGGGCAATAATTCGGTACAAAATAATTACCGGGAACGCTTCCAGTCGGAGTGCATGATATGGTCTACCAATCCAACCACTTTCGAACGTCCGCGTTACCGGATAGACGGAATAGAAGAATGGTTCATCATTTTCGAACCCGGTTCATGTCGTTGAATCCCGGAAGGAGGCTTCGCCGCCTGGCCGCACTGCTTGTAGCGATCCTGCTGTTTGGAGGATCCGCCTTTGGGCAGTCGGGGAAGATCACCGGCAAGGTGACCGCCGCTTCGACGGGCGAAGAGCTCATCGGCGTAAACGTGATTCTCGAAGGAACCACGATCGGTGCCACGACGAATTTGTCCGGTGAGTACGTCATCATCGGCGTGCGACCGGGTACCTACACACTCGTGGTTTCATATGTCGGATTTCAAACGGTTCGCAATCCCGGCGTGCGGGTTTCGATCGACCTGACGACGCGGGAGAATTTTGAGCTTGCCGAGGAAGCCTTCGAAGGAGAGGAAATTGTCGTGGTTGCAGAGCGGCCGCTGGTTCAGAGAGATCTGACGGCAACCACCGCAGTGGTCAGCGGCGATGAAATCCGATCGATTCCGGTTGAGAACTTCGACGACGTGGTCAACTTGCAGGCCGGCGTTGTAGACGGGCACTTCCGGGGCGGCCGGATCGGCGAAGTGGGCTACTGGATCGACGGGGTACCGGTCACCGATGTCTTCGACGGTTCCCTCGGTGTCGAACTCGAGAATTCCTCCGTTCAGGAAGTGCAGGTCGTGACCGGCGCATTCAATGCCGAATACGGCCAGGCCATGAGCGGTATCGTAAACGTCGTGACCAGGGACGGAGACAATAACTTCTCGGGCGGTTTCACTTCTTTTACCGGTGACTATCTCGTTACCGACACGGAGGCATTCGAGAATCTGGACGTAGTATCGCCGGCTGCCGTTCGAAATGTGGAGATGGACTTCAGCGGACCCATTTTCAAGGACAAACTCTTTTTCTTCACCAGCGGGCGCTATTTCAAGAACAACGGCTGGATGTACGGCCGGCGGGTCTTCGAGCCCGATGACATCGGATTCAGCAGTGCCGGACGTCTTGAACTGCTCAACAGAAACGGATCGGGCGACTCGACGCTCGTCTCGATGAATCCATACGAGAAATTCAGCGGTCAGGCGAAACTCACCTGGCGCATAAGCTCACGGATTCGGCTTTCGGTCAATACGGTGCTGTCACGTGAGGACTTTCGCGACTACGATCACTCCTTGCGCTTTCTGCCGGATGCCCAGGCAAACCGTGACCGTACGGGACGAACCGTCTTTGCCAAGTGGACACATACACTGAGCAATACCACCTTCTACGAAATCGCATTCAGCGATAACTATTCGACCTACACGCAACGGTTATACGAGGATCCGTTCGATCCACGCTATCTGGACAATACCTACTGGGACCTGCGAGACGAAGCATGGGCGTCACAATTTCGCGTCGGCGGCACCGATAACCAGCGCGTCGACCGGTCGACGGAGACGCGGCTAGCCAAGTTTGACCTTACGAGCCAGATCGACCGGTACAACCTGGTAAAAGTAGGTGTAGAAGTCCGGCAGCATAATCTCAATTATACGGATGAGCTCATCGTAGTGCTGCCGAACATTGAGACGTTCGTCTTCCCCAACGGCACCTACAACTACAAGCCGGTCGAATTCTCGGCGTACGCACAGGACAAATTGGAGATCGGCAGCCTGATCATCAACGCAGGGCTGAGGCTAGATTATTTCAACAGTGACGGCGTGGTATTCGAGGATCCGCGCGATCCCGAGACTGCGTTCGAATTTCGCCAGGAACCACCCGAAGCGGGCGAAGGCTTCGAAAAGGCGGAAGCGAAAGTGCAGCTCAGCCCCAGACTCGGGGTCGCATTTCCGATTACGGAAACCGGCGTTGTCCATTTTGCCTACGGGTGGTTTTTCCAGATCCCGAATTTTGAGCTGCTTTATCAGAATCCGTATTTCCGTCTCGGCGGTGGCTCGGGTCTTATCGGACTGATCGGAAATGCCAACCTGAATCCGGAAAAAACGATCAATGGAGAGATCGGATTGAAGCAACAGCTAACACCGTCCACGGCACTCGAACTCACGGCCTACTTCCGTGACATCCGAGACCTGGCGGGATCGGCCACCGATCCGATCGTCATCGAAGGTACTTCCGCGCGATACGGTCGGTTGGTCAACTCAGACTTTGGCTTCATACGGGGCGTCGTCCTCCGGCTCGATCAACGGGTTGGATCCGGATTTTTCCTGAATGCGGACTATACCTATCAGGTCGCCAAAACAAATGCTTCCGATCCCGACCAGGCCTATAACGCTGCAGCGGCCAAGGGACAACTCGAACAGCAAATTCTGCCCACAAACTGGGACCAGCGGCACACGGCGAACCTATCGATGTCCTATGCGGCCCCGCAGGATTGGGGATTCGGAATGGTAGCTACCTACGGCAGCGGACAGCCCTATACGCCCCGGCAAACGACCCTCCAAACCGGAACCATCCTGCCGACCAAAATTCCGTTGAACAGTGAGGTTAAACCGGGTACGTTCACCATCGATCTGCGCGTATTCAAGGATTTCGTTTTCGGTGCGTCCCGCTTCCAGGTCTTTGCAAAAGTGGACAACCTGCTCGACCGGAGAAACGAATTCAACGTATTTGAAGACACCGGCCGGGCCACCTACTCGCTTGAAAGAAATGTCGATGCGTCGAACCACGTTGGACCCGTCGATTTCCTCGATCGCTATTACACGCGACCGGAATTCTTCAGCGAACCGCGGCGGGTCGTCATGGGACTCTCGTACCGGTTTTAGTGAAAGCAGACGCACTCAACCCATCTCCAGCAATCCCCGAGATGTTCGATTTAAAGCAAAACAGCATTCCCGGCACCCGTTGCATGCCGGCGGCAATCGCGTTGCTACTCGTGCTGTCCGGATTGTCGTTAGGACAAGACATTCCCGACTTTCTTCAAAACCCGATCTACCGCGGCGACCGTGCGAACGAAAAAAGTGGCGTTACCAACGGCAACCGCATTAGGATCACCTTCTTCAACACCGGTTTGCTGGGCGGTATCGGTGAGGTGCGCGGTGAATGGCCGGCCGGGTCGGAAGACTTCTACGTCGGTGACGTCCTGCCGGTGATTGCGCTGGAGGTACCGGTCGATACGGACGGCGATGGAACGATCGACTCGCTCGCACACCGTGTGATCACCTGCCGCGGACCGCGGGCCGGCGTCCAGGGTCCACCGCCCGGGGCGGACAAATTTTACGGTCTGGAGCCCATGGGTGGCTTCGCGCGCGAGGACGGCGAAAACGACAAACCGGCGATCGCGACCGAACCGTCGACGTGGCCGCACCGATGGCCCGACCAGCCCGATTGGGTCGATCCGCAGACCGGTGAACCCGTCTGGAACGGCTTCTTTGGACGC
>CAZIIP010000202.1:0-6726 GCA_964539455.1 uncultured Rhodothermales bacterium | reverse complement strand
TGGATACTTGCTTACGACTGTTCGTAGTGATGAAGCCGTTGATCCGAGCCTTCCTGAAAGGACCTCATCCTCGGTAAACGTGGCCATCAGTATCTCTCGAGCACCCTCACGGTCGCGATCGTAAATGATGTATACAGCGCCGTCTCTGCCTTGTTGACCATCCGGGTATGAGACGCCTGATCTCTCATCGAGCAGTAGTCCGCTCGACCATGTGCCGCCGTCATCTTGTGACAAATAGGCCGTCAGGTGTGACCGTCCGGTTCTCTTTTCGATCGGTCCATGCTTAACCAGCAACAGGTTGCCGGAGCGAAGACGCCGTATGAAAAAACGAGCGGAAGGGTGCTCTATGGAGGCCGGCGTCAACGCCGCCCACGTCCTGCCATGATCACTGGAGACGCTTTCTCCGATGCCGTAACTAGTACGGACCAACATCCAGAGGGAACCGTCTCTCTTCTCGACAACCATGTGTTCATCGAAACTGCGAACGTCCTTCGGTACATTGCACGCCCCGCGAACCACCCAGGACAAACCCTTGTCCCGGGACACGACGAACCGAGCACTGTTGTCTGTCTTCCTCCATGTAGAGGCGGGCAAAGCCCACTCTCCTGAAGACAGGACGAGTGGCTTGCACATCATGATACCGTCTGTCAGACGTCTGGGCGACGACCATTCGGAAGCAACGCTGTCCGGTGCCGCATTGGTCATGGCCCAGACGCCTGCAACCGTGCCGTCATGACCGATAGCCTGGGCCCAGAACGCCCAGAGCGTGCCGGTCGGGTCCAACCAGAGTTCCGGGTCAAATGCCCGAACGGGGCCTCCGCCGTCAGGATCGATAATCAATTGCTCCGACCATGTTCGGCCGCGATCTCCGCTTGTGGCCACGACCACGTAGTTGTTGTGGTCTTCGCCGGGTGACTTTCCTGCATACCAGGTTGCCCAAAGTCGTCCTTCGGCACTGATCGCCAAACTCGGGATGCCCTGGAATTTTCGGCTTTCCAGGGAGTGGTGCTCGCTGGGCGCTTCTACGACCCTGGGTGGCAAGCGATACGATTCGTCTGCAGATGCACACGGCATCAATATCACTCCGATTAGTGCCGCCGGAAGCAGCCCCGTCCTATATCTTGTCTCCAGCGTAATCCTCCTTTTCTCTTCTTTTCTGTTTTGCCCATCAGATACTCTACCGACCCCGCTTCAAACCTCGCGTCGGCATAGCATGATTTGTTGTTCGATACAAATATATCCGGCCCAATGCCTCATATCAAACCAATCCGTTGCGGTGTGGACACCCGCCATGTAGCATGCCATCGGTATAGCACGCCGGACCGGCAGGCGGGGCTTCGATTTGCGCTTGTCTATCAGGGACACGCGGCAATTGACCGGAGCCTGACACCCGAAGCTCTCTGAATCCGACCATCAACCCGGTAAGCGCTTCGGCTACTCTCATAGCCACGAAAAACCTGAAGCCCCTGATGTCGCCTGACCGGAGCCTGACACCCGAAGCTCTCTGAATCCGATCATCAACCCGGTAAGCGCTTCGGCTACTCTCATCGCCACGAAAAACCTGAAGCCCCTGATGTCGCCGCCCCCTCCGTCTCGCCGACCGCAAAATCCGCGTTTTTCGGATACACCCGGAATGCAGAAGCCGACACTTCACCCCCCGTCAAAATGCGTCAGCAATCCGGTGTGATCCGAGGGCTCCCGGCTGAGGGGATTCATCCCGCTGAGAGACTTCCTCGGCATCATCAGCATGCCGTCCGTCAATTCAATGCCGATCTCATGAGCCTGAAGGAGTTGGTGCAATACGGCCTGCTGTTCCAGCGGCCAGCCGTGGTATCCCGGGGAGAAGCGGGGACGCATGTGCAAACCTCGCTCTGTGGCATGTGCCGCAATCTCCTCCTGCACCCGCTCCTGAAGCGCGATGACATACATCGAGGCGACCGCATCCAGCAAAAATGCCGTATCCGGCTCACGCGACATCAATTCATGGGTCAGATGATCGATGGGATCTCCCACGGAGAGCATCCAGAAGCCCACTTCAGGCGCTGTCTCCAGCTTTCTGGCAACATTGGCACCTTCCAGCACCGACCCGCCCTCGAGCCGGACCGTCGCGGCCTGCCGGTCGACCTCATCCACTTCGAGAATCACCATCCTGTATCTCAGTTCCAGGAGCTCCCGATGTCGCTCGGCGAGCCCAAATATTTCTTTTTTCCAGCGCTCGTAGTGGCGCGATTTTTTCCTGATCTTGCAGAGCCGCAGGGCGCGTTCGGGACCGAATGGGAGATCTGCAGGATCGGGTCTGCGTGTCAGGAACTTGTGGTGCATATGGAACGGTAGCAATGTCGCTGTAAGGCCATTTATAGGCACCAGACCCGAAGATGATTCGGACCGAAGGCCTCCGGTTACCGTATTCGCCGGCGCTTGCTCAGTGTCTCACGACTCCATCCGGTATCTTTTTTAACGTCTTTTGCGAATGAACCAACCGCTTCGCGCGCTGCTGGTCGGATGCGGCGCCATCAGTCATCACTGGATCCGGCAACTTGCCGATGTGCCAGGGATCCGTCTCATGGGCGCAGCCGATATCCACGAATCACGGGCCGAAAAGCTCATCGAGGCACACGCGCTCGAAGACGTCGAAACGGGGACCGACGTGGACGGGTTGCTGAACCGGCTGCAGCCGGAAATCCTGTTCGATCTCACGCCGCCGGAGAACCGCGTTACCATGCTGGAAAAGGCCCTCGAATATGGCTGCCACGTGCTGAGTGAAAAGCCCATGGCAACGTCATTGGCCGATGCGAAAAAGATGATCGCTCTCGCGAACGAAACCGGCAAAATATACGCGGTGATCCAGAACCGACGTTTCGATCCGTCCATCCGACGGCTTTCCCGGTTCGTCTCGAGCGGTGTGATCGGCAAACCGACGACCGTTCACTGCGATTTTTTTGTCGGGGCGCACATCAACGGCTTTCAGGACCGGATGCAACATCCCCTGCTGCTCGACATGGCGATCCACACCTTCGATCAGGCACGCCTGATTTCGGGGGCGGATGCAAAAAGCGTGTACTGTCACGAGTGGAATCCGGATGGATCATGGTTCGACCACCACGCGTCGGCGATCGCTATTTTTGAAATGACAAACGGAATCGTTTTCTGCTATCGCGGCAGCTGGTGCAGTGAGGGTTTCCGCACAAGTTGGCAAAGCGATTGGCGGGTGATCGGCTCGGAGGGTACTGCACGATGGGACGGTGAAAAGCGTCTGACCGCCGAAGCGGTGCGTGCGCGAAACGGCTATTTTTCCGAGGTTCAACGCGTATGGATTTCGCGAAGACGGAAGTCGGATCGCGTCGGCGGACATGCCGGCGTCATCCGCGACTTCGAAGCTGCCGTCCGTTCAGGCGGAGTTCCGGAAACCGCCGGGGCCGACAATCTGAAAAGCCTCGCCATGGTTTTTGCCGCCATCGAAAGCACCGAAACGAAGAGACGAATCGACATCCTCACCTAGCTCCAGTCAGATGATGACCACTCCCCTGCACGATATTCGAATCGGGACACTCGTTCCGTGCTCCGATGCCGATCCGGTATCCTACATCAAGCAAATTCTCCCCCATGGCTTCGAAAGCTTCCAGCTAACGTGGTGGCGGTCGCTCGGCGATACGGATCTGTCTGCCCTCGCGGATGCCCTGGCGGAGCTGCTCGATGGGAGTGGCTCCATGATCGGTGCGGTGGGAATTTACGGCAATCCGCTGGAGGAGGAGGAAGAAGACCTCGAAACCCTGCGCGGGCTCGAACAACTCATCGACCATGCCCATCTCTTCGGTACCGACGTCGTCGCCGGCTTTTCCGGACGGGTCCGCGGAAAGCCTCTTCCGGATTCGCTCGACCGGTTCAGATCGGTGTTTTCACCGCTGGCCGACAGGGCTGAGGAACGATCGGTCCGATTGGCGTTCGAGAACTGCGCTATGGACGGCAGTTGGGCGACCGGAGACTGGAACATCGCGCACGATCCTGAAGCCTGGAAACTCATGTTCGATGCGGTCCCGTCCGACCGGCTGGGTCTCGAATGGGAACCGTGCCACCAGATGGTCGCGCTGATCGATCCCCTGCCCCAGATCCGCGAATGGGCACCACGGTTTTTCCATATTCACGGCAAGGACGCCACCATTCGGTGGGACGTGATCCGGCGATACGGCATCCACGGTGACGTGCCGTACGTTTTTCATCGCACGCCGGGCTTTGGCGACAGCAACTGGACCGACATCATCTCGGAACTGCGTCTTGCAGGCTACAAAGGCGCAATCGACATCGAGGGATGGCATGATCCGGTATACCGCGACAACCTGGAGATGACCGGGCAAGTCAGGGCACTCAGGTATCTCAAGGTCTGTCGTGGCGGGGCGTTTGTGGCCAATCCGGAAAAGTGAAATTGTGGTGGTGTGGAAGTTGCTATTACCCTTAACCACCCTCCGGCGCATACTAACGTGCGTCGACCGCCATACCCGTCATCCCTTCCGGAACGAGTCCGGAGTCACTGGTAATGATCAGATTATCCAGTCGGGCACCGCTTTCCCGATATCGAACTTCCACGACATGCTCTCCCGGAGACAATGAAAACTGGCGGATTTCGCCGTCCGGTGAATCGATGCGTACCGGTTCCCAGTGCCAGTTTGGACCTACCGGCAGACCGTTCCAGCGAATCCAGTCACCGTCGTCCACGCGGATCCAGAAGGAGTCGCGAGAGTCATCCGGACAAAGTACGCGACCCCAAACGGTATAGGTGGCATGTTTGGTAGCTGTAAACGGCAGGCGAACGCCGCCTTGTACCGGAGCGGTTTCCCTGCTCGACCGCTCGGCTTCGGCATTCACGGCCAACCCGCCGGAAGCATCCACCTCGTGCAGACGCATCATCGGTGCTTCGACTTCCCCATCCTCCGCCTCCAGCAGTATGGTGATCTCCTCATCATGCAGATCAGGACGGACCGTTCCTCTCGGTTCGTAGTGCAGGTTGTTGGTCACCAGGACGGCGTCCACCTGCGTGCCGGATTCCCGGTTGGTCAGGGATACATGGTGCAAACCCTTCTCCCACTCAAAAATGAGTGGATCGATTCTCCTACCGTCCCGCTGGCGCGCACTGGCAGCGTCCCATTGCCAGTTCCGTGCCACGCGGTCGGGATCGCTGCCCGGAACGTCCCAAACGGTTGGTTCCTCACCGTCCACGCTGATCCAGAGCGAATTGGCATCTCTTTCAGGACCACGGAGGCGGGCCCATATCACGTAAAGGCCGTCCTCCGGTGCTTCAACGAAAAGGCTGATGTTGCCGCTTCCGTCCCCCCCGCGTTCCGGAGGCGCGACAATATAGCCACCGGCGGATGCCTCTCGGTCTGCCCTGACCTCCATGATGTCATCCACCGTCCAATGCTCAGCCTCAAACCATTCAAAAACGGTTGATTCGGGCCGGCGTGCCTCTCCCAATCCGTCCGGACGATAGTCCGGATCGTTGGTAATCAGGATGCGGTCCAGTCTGGTTCCGTCCTCCCGGTTACGGACCTGGATCGTATGCCTGCCGGCATCCAGATTCCAGGATCGCAGATTTCTTGTCAACCCGCCGTCATCCCGGTGCAGCATCGGTACCCAATTCCAGTCACGAACATCTTCATGCCACCGCATGTCGCGTATGTCCCATCTCGCCTCTTCCATGTCGTCGAAGGAGAGGAAAAACGAATTGTCGTTTCCGTTGTCGCCGATGCACCGTCCCCACACATAGTAGGCCCCCGAGTCCTGCAACATTACCGAAAACGTGACCGAGCCGACGCCGCCCATTGGCGGGTCGTTTCCGCGGCCGTCCGGTACCATGACGTACATTCCGGACGAGGCCGAGAGGTTTTCTCGGACGACCATGGGCTGAAGCAACCGGCCGGATTCCGCCTCCAGCCAGACATAGGTGAAATCGCGCCTCTCTTCCTCCATGGTATACGGATGAATGCCCCCCAGCACAACCGCTCCAAGAACCAGGGCCAGCACCAGACCGACCCGGGTTTTTGCTGAAAGCGGCTTGCGGTCGACGTTCTTTCCAAGCAGGTTTCGTATACGTTGCTTCAATTGTGAACGGCGGGCCATCGCCGGTACGGCAAAGGGTTGTCCGGACCGAAACGCCCTGGCAAGTTGAAGCAGGTCATCGGCATAGGCAATGCCCTCCCGGCCGTGTGCGAGTACGCGGTCATCACACGCCCGTTCGTGTTCCACGTGCACGCGGTTTCTGGCCGTCCAGACAAGCGGATTCAGCCAATGAAGAATGCACGTCAGGTCACAGACAAGCGTCGAAAGGTGATCCCTTCGCTCGATATGAGCCATTTCATGAGCGAGCACGGCGCGCAGACGCGTATCGGTCCACGAAAGCGCCTCCCGGGGCAACAGAATGACCGGTGCAAAGAGCCCGATCGTACACGGCTGGTGATGGGTTGTGCTCCAATAGACGGTTACACCCTTTGAAACCGCCTCTCCAATCGCGGGGTGGTCTTCCGAACGTGCTTTTTTGGCATTTTTGAGCAATTGCCGCGCAAATCGGTGGTGGATGACCAGCCGTGCGAGAAGGACGATCGTCCCGAGAAGCCAGATCAGCGAGAAGAGCGAATACCACCAACCATCGTATTCGAACCGGCGTGAGGCATCGGCGACGGCCACCGGGTGATCGTCTACGACCCTTCTACCACTGCCGTGGCGGCGGTGGTGGAG
>CAZIIP010000201.1:0-6753 GCA_964539455.1 uncultured Rhodothermales bacterium | reverse complement strand
CGGAGACGGGATATACACCGCTCGAAGGCGCCACTGCACGTCCAACACTCGACATCAACGGCATTTGGGGCGGGTACCAGGGCGAAGGTGCAAAGACGGTCCTGCCGTCAAAAGCCGGTGCCAAAATTTCCTGCCGCCTGGTGCCCAACCAGCGGTCGGAAGACATCACGGAGAAGCTGCGGCAGTGGTTCGAGGACAATACGCCCCCGACCATGAAGCTTTCGTTTCAGGATCTCCACGGCGGCGAACCGGTTTTGGTTGACCGCGCGATTCCGGCCATGCAGGCGGCGGGCGAGGCGATGTCGGCGGTATTCGGAAAAGAAGCGTCCTTTGCCCGCGAAGGGGGTTCCATCCCGGTTGTGGCCGATTTCAAAAAGATACTCGGAATCGACACCGTTCTGATGGGATTCGGTCTGAACACCGATGCCCTTCATTCCCCCAACGAACATTTCGGACTGGACCGTTTCAGGATGGGAATTGAAGCAGCCATCCGGTTCTACAAACTCTATGCGGACCGCCGCTGAGAGTTGCGGTTTCACCAATGTGAACAAGCCCGGCACCGACGTCGTCGGAACCGGGCTTGTCACTGTAATCTAAAGCGCACAATCATTATTCGTAAGAGTGGGTGCGCCCAGACCGATACATTATGGATCGATTACTTGCTGGGAGGCAGCAGCACGGCGTCAATCACATGGACGAGACCGTTACCACCTTCCACGTCGGTTGCAATTATTTTTGATTCATTGATATAGGCACCACCGTCCTTCATGCTGATCGCGGCTTTGTTGCCATCAAGCATTGTGACGTGCGCCATGGAGGTAACGGCAGATGCTTCGTGTCGACCTTCCGTCACGTGAAACATCAGCACACTATTCAGCAGGTCTTTGTTGGCCAGGAGTTCATCAGCGCTCATATCCAACTGGGCAAGCAGGTTGGTGAAAGCTATATCAGTGGGTGCGAAAACAGTGAGCTCCTGGTCGGTCAGCGCCTCAGCGATAGAGGGATCGGCATTCTGGACGGCAGCGAGTAAAATATCAAAGTCTCCATCCTCATCGCCTTCCACATTCGGGTTACTGACCACCAAGTCGACGATCGATTTTGGGTCATTATTTGCGATGTTGTGAGCGAAGCTTGCAGGTGCGAAGAGCAGGGCAAGCAGGATAATTGCGAGCGTATTTTTCATTTTCGTAAAAGATTGATGTGGGTAAAAGGTGGGCGCCGGTCTCCCGGCGCCCGATTAGTTATGAGTTACTGGGAGATACCAAGAGCAGCTTCGACGTCGGGCGGCAGGATAACGGCATCAATCACATGGATAAGACCGTTTGAGATGCGGCGACCGTCGAACGTAGTCACATCGGGTCCGACTATTTTTGCCGAGTCGATGAAAACGCTTGAATTCTCGCTTGCAGGGCTGTCACTGTATGAAATCTGTGCTTTTGCCCCATTCAACGTATTGACCTGCCTGCCGAGCGCTTTGGAGGTGCGACGGCCGGGAACAACGTGGTAGAGCAGAATGTCGGTCACGAGGTCACGGTTTGCCTCAACGAGCAATTCTTCGGGCTCCAAACCAAGGGTTTGGAATAGGTCATTGAAAGCCTCATTTGTCGGAGCGAAAACGGTGAACTGTCCGCGGGCAGAGAGTGCACCGGCCAGATCGGCGAAGACCACGGCATCGACGAGCGTATTGAAATCATCAATGCTCGAGGCAACGCTGACGATATTGGGTGTAGGGGCACTGCTATTTCCGGCCTTTCCGGCCGCCGCGCTGTTAAAACTGGAGTCGACTACGGCGGAGTCGGAGCATCCGACGATGGCGAACAGCATAAAGACAAGTGCGATGGAGGTTTTGATCGTTTTCATTGTCTTGGAGTTTGTGGTGTGTTGGGTTTGAATAGTTGTTGTGTGATGAGACCTTTTTTGCGTTGGTTTCGCGGTCTCATACGTGCACAACCACCAAAACGTTCATTTCATTCATGTGAAGAAACGATGAAGATGTTTATGCCGCCCTAAACAAGCGTATTCGGGCGTTTTTGAGTAGAATTTTTTCGTAACCACCTCAACGATTCGTGGTAGAACAGGCAGTTTTGTTGGTTATAAGCCTGAAATAGTTGCCCGGGTGGCGGAATTGGTAGACGCGCCGGATTCAAAATCCGGTTCCCTTTAAAGGAGTGTGGGTTCGAGTCCCACCCCGGGTACAGCAAAAAACCGACGCGGCGTTAGCCGGTCGGCTTTTTGCTTTCAGCTGCCTACCACGGCGGAGGCCGGGGTGAAGGTTCAACGATTGCTTAACGCATTTTGATATGCACTAGGAGGCGCGCCGGCTTTTTGCGTTCAACAGCCGGCCCCTGCGGAGGCCGGGGTTTGACGTGCCATTCGTTCCATGGTGCTGATGCTACCGGAACAGTCGGTGGAGTAGCCCATCCAACGGTAGTACGGCACGCCCCGTCTAGCCGGTATTCCTAAACCTCTCGCGATGTTGGTCCACTCGTTTTCGCCGGTATTGTTGGCAGCCTGTTTCGGCATGTTACTTGCCGGTGGTGAGCTTCGCGATACCGACACAACTTTGCCGGTGTTACCTGTCTCATTTTCAGGTGCGGCCGGACTGATCTCAGACCACCCTCCGGAACCGGCGACCCAATTCGGATTCCGGTTCGTACGCATCCGGTATCGATCGAACAGCTTTGGCCGGCGGGGACAGCCCTGGGCGTACGATTATCCCACTGCCGAGTGGAATCTTTATGAGGCCATTCGCCGGACCTCGCGGATCCAGCTCGACGGCGATCCCATTGTCTTGACGCTCGAAGATCCGGAAATCTTCGATTATCCCATCCTCTACCTGTGCGAGCCCGGCTATTGGCTGACGAATGAGCGAGAGGTCGAGAACCTCCGGCGATACCTCGAACATGGCGGCTTCATCATTATCGACGATTTTCACGACTTCCCGGGCTATCCCCGCTATCAGTGGGACAATTTTTATTTCAACATCAAACAGGTCTTCCCGGACAAAGAACCGGTGGAGCTCCCCACCGACCATCCCATCTGGTCCATCTACTACGACATCGATCCTGTCGCCGCGAAATCGACCAAACCGCGAATCGACAGCACGATGGACCGGTACTATGCGATCTATGGGGACGATGGCCGGATGTTGTCGGTCATTTGCTACAACCAGGATATCGGAGACGGCTGGGAATGGCCGGGCAGAAGAAATCTGGCGGAGGCTTCGACCGTGAGTTTCCAGATGGCGATCAATTTCATCACGTACGCCCTTACGCACTAGGGCCGATCAACCAGCGGTCATTCCCTCGATTTGCTCGTTCAGCCGGGCAAGTTGCACGAAAAGCCGCTCCAGCTCACGATAGTACGCGTTCTCTTCGAATTCCCCTTTCCTTGCTTTAAGCGTCGCCACCTCTCTTTCGATTTCGTCCCTTCGCAGCATATACGGCGTGAGTTCGGGCCGCGTCATGACCGTTTCCGCCCAGTCGCTCATGGCCCGCGCCAGAAAGGTCACATCCGCCAATGCGCCGTCGCCTGCCTCCTGAAGTTCGTCGAGTTCGTGTCCCGTGCCGTCTCCATCATCATCCAGCAGTGCAAATTCCGTTGCCAACAGCCCGTCGGACGAAAAATAGCGATCTGTCTCGGCGGCCGCATGCCGGAACACTTCGCCGAGGGTGAGGGCGCCGTCCTTGTCAAGATCCGATGCCTCCCCTTCGAGGGCTTCGACGAAATAGCGCGGAAATTCGGTCGCATTCCGCTGTGATCCTGCACGGGTAGCGGTGATGACGATCCGATCCGGTCCGCTGAGAGACGACACGAATGGACCGCTGGCACTTGCCGTGTTGACGAACACAATGCGGGATGCAGGAATACCGTCAATCAAGACCGCGTAGTCGGTCGCGGTGAGATCCCGTCGCGGGATGTTCAGCCGGGCATCCGTGCCGTCGAACGAGCCGTGTCCGAAGAGAATGATGAAGAGTTCATCGCCGGCGGTCAGCGTTCGAGCCAGTTCCTCGAACGTCGCGGTGATGTTCTCCGCATTCGAAACATCATCGACAAAGGGCTCTTCGGCGATGGCGGTTTCGGCGAGCACCACCACGTTGGACTCGCCGGCGCCGAATCGTTCAACAAAAGCACTGCGTGTGTCGAATAGATACGCCTTGAAGTCCTCGGTATACCGTTCCTCTCCACCGAGTCCACCGATGAGCACCACATGGCGCTTAGGGGCGGCTTCCTGCGCGACACCCGGCACAGACCTGAACGCGCTGCCAAGGGCAGCCGCTACCAGGCCACACAGCATCAACTTGGTGAAGGATTGGATCAATCTCATGGCATACCCCGAGATCTTCTGAAGGTCCATTCGCCGATAAAAAGCAAGAGGAGCATCAGATACAGCAAGGGCATATCCCAAAGCGGCATGGCTTCGAGAATCGATCGGGAGGTCCGCCTGCTCCGTATGCGGTCCGCCAGTTCGCCGGCGTCGTCGGGTTCGAAATACGAGCCTCCCGTGGCCATCGCAAGACGCTGTAGGGCTGATCGTTTCAGACCCGCGCCCCGGAACTCTTCCCTTGAGGGACGCACAAGGATGTTTGTGCTGCTTTCACCGAGCTTGGTCCCGTCGGCTCGAACGGCTTCAACCACAATCTGGTGGATACCTTCGTCCGAGAGGTCCACGCCGCCGGAATACCTTCCTGGATCGGCGAGATCGGGTTGAAGCTCCGCCTGCCACCGGTTGCCGGAGGAGTGCACGACTTCGGCGGTGACATCTGCATCGTCGACGCCATTGTACTCTTCATCGAATACCGATGCGGATAGTTGAAGCCGCTCGCCCGGACGGTAACGCGTGCGCGGTACTTCGATGTTCACTGAGCCCGGCGTCGAGGCCACGAGCCATCGTATCATCTGCCTCCAGAACCGCTCATGGCTGGTGTCCTCGACTTCCGAGAGCATCTGCCAGCGCCACGTCGAGGCAGTAGCCAGGGCAGCGGCGCGCCCTCGACCGAAACGATGCACGGCAAGAACCGGCTCTGAGAATTGTCCGTCTTCTGCCGGCCGCTCGGCCAGCACCACGGCTCCCGGCTTGGCGGGGCCAAGAAGATTGATGCTGTTGAGTGCCGGCATCCGGTTCCAGCGGGCTCGGTTTTCGGTGGGATCGGCCGAAAGTTTGAGAATCGGCGTATCGTAGCCGGAGGCCGTCGGTGAAAACGGCCAGCCTTCCTCGTCATCGACGATGCCCACCTGCGCCAGCACCTGTTTTCTGGCGGGATCGATCTCCACCGGCAGAATATCCGCGATGGGGGTATTCCAGTAATCGCCTTCGGCAAAAGATTTGAGCCCGCCACCCATAAGAAATCCGCCGCCACGTCGGGAAACGAACGCCTCGACCATCCGAAGTTGTTCGGGTGTGAACAGCGAAGCCTCAATATCTCCAAAAATAATCGCGTGGAACCGGTTCATCTCTGACTGATCGGCCGGAAAGCCTCCGGCCAGTTCGTCGGGTGACGAGATCCCCTGACGATAGAGCTTGTCGACGCCGGTTCGCGTGACGGAAACGAACCCGACCGCCGGATCGTCCTCCAGCGCACGCTTGATGAATTTGAACTCCGTTCTCGGATGGCCATCGAAATGCAGCACACGCATGGTATCGCGTCGCGGATCGATGAGCAACCGGATCTCGTTGTTTCGCGTGTTTTGCTCCTGCTCACCGGCTTCCATTCGAAGGGTATACTCGGCCGCCTCGGTCTCCTCCGGCTCGAAAAAGACACTGAACTGGTCCACCTTACCTGCGCCCTTGACGGGCCTTGTGGTAGTGAAGACGCTTTCGCCCGCCTTCATGAGATCGAAACGGACATTCGATGGCGTTTCCGCCTCGCTTCGCACCTTGACGGAGATCTCGGTACCCGTCGTTTCCTCCACCCCGTCGTTAACGAGCACATCGACAATTTCCCGATCTTGATCGAGACGCTCCCGGCCAAATCCCACGGTGTACAGCGGCACATCGCGCGCCCTCAATTCCATGGCGGCCTCCAACGGATCATCTGCAGTGTTGTGCGCGCCGTCAGAGAGTAGCAGTACGGCAGAGAGCGGGAGGCCGTCGAAGTCATCGGTTACCCGCCGGAGTGCCGACGAGATGTTGGTCTCGTCTTCCAAAAAATCGGTGGCCGGCGTGTCGACCCGGCTGGCCGATCGGCCGAACGTGTAGAACCGGATGTTGAAATGGGGCGAAAGCTGCGAAAGCAGATTCCGGTCGTCACCGGCCAGTAGCTCGAGTGCGTTGCCGCCTCTGCTCCGGTTGTCGAGACCGTCCTCGATCTCCATACTTTGCGAGCCGTCCATCATGACCGCCAGGAAGTTCTCATCCGGCACGACGTCAGGAACGATCAAGACCGGTTGCAGCAGCGGAATGCAGAGGAGTGCCAGGATCCCTGTTCTCAGTGCGCCGGAAATCAGCCGCTCCCGGGACGTTTTGTAGGATGCCGAGGAGAGGATCCGTATCAGCAGCAGTCCGGTCAGGCCCAAGAACACCGCCGCAATCAACCAGAGCGGCAGCATTGGCCGAAAGCCCAGCGCGCCCTCCTCGAAGAAGACCCGTGGATACTTGAACAATATTTCGAAGACGGAATCCACTATCGCTCCCCTCTTTGTCGTGCCAGCGCTTCGTAGTAGCGTTCGACCATTTCGCGGTACTGTGGCGGGACATCTTCGCTACGTGCCCCAAACAGCCGCTTTTCCATCTCCAGATCCTGCAACTGAGTC
>CAZIIP010000200.1:0-6776 GCA_964539455.1 uncultured Rhodothermales bacterium | reverse complement strand
ACTCGAGCGAGGATACAACCAAAGCGCAGTGCTTGCCCGCGGAGTGGCAGCCGTTACCCGCCACCGACTCCCCCGACGCGTTCTGGAACGCACGCGTGCAACCAGATCACAAGTCGGTTTGACACTCGAGAGGAGACGCCGGAACGTACTGGGGGCTTTCGCATTGGCAAGACCGGAAATGGTCGCCGGAAGGCACGTGTGGCTTGTAGATGATCTGATCACTACCGGTGCGACGCTCTGGGCTGCCACCCTGCCGCTACATCGGGCGGGGGCTGCATCTGTCAGTATTCTAACGCTTTCTGCCGCCCGTATAGCGTGAGAAAACGATTACCCAGGGGGGAAGTCGTGAATTGAAATTTGCCGTTCGCAGGCCCGGGCCTCTTCGGGATCATTCGTGGCGATCACAAGAAGCCGGTTGGTCGCGTACCACTTGCCCATAAGGTTTTTAAGAATGCGGCGGCCCTCTTTATCGAGATTGCTCGCCGGCTCGTCCAGCAGCACGAGGTCCGGTTCTCCGATCAAGGCCGCGGCAAATCGGGCGCGCTGCTTCAGGCCGGATGAAAAGGTGCCCACCCGGTCGTCTTTCCTGTGCGTCAGCCCGACATCGGCAAGTATGGCACCAATGCTGCCGGGGGATACCGACCGGGACCGGACGCGGGCAAGAAAATGCAGGTTTTCTCGAAGCGTCAGTTCATCGTAAAGTGCGAGATAAGGCGCCACAAAACCGCATCTGAGACAACGTTGCTCCTGCGGAACCGGCACACCGGCGTTGGTTAGGGTAACGGTGCCGCTGTCGGGCTCCAGCACGCCTGCGAGGATCTTCAACAATGTGGACTTGCCCGAGCCGTTATTTCCCGTGACCGCCAGCGTCGTCTTCGGATAAAGATCAAACGACAGATCCTTAAAAAGCCTCAGATTGCCGTACCGCATCCCGAGCTTGTTAACCTTGAGGTGTCGGATGTCTTCACTGGACATTGATGCCGCACTGGGTCACTTCGTCGGAGAATAGTGAGGATGTCTCAATCTATTCTCTGCAGGGCGTAACGTTTCCGAATGATTCGTGGACACGACCGGAGCCCGTTACGTCCCCTCCCGATATACGCCGCGTTTTTGCCGAAAGCCACCACCCTTCCGGTGTTGCAGCAAGCAGGGAATCACTCGCCTTGTTACCGCGTGTCTTCAAGGCCGGAAACAGTTTTGGGTGGGAAGACTTCCACCGAACCGTGTCATATCGGATAGCCGTCAACCCAATGAAGAGGTGGAATGCCATATTCAATCGACGTGTGACAAGAATACCGTCGGTGCTCTTGCTACTGTGTTTTTGTATGGCAGGATGTGCGCTATTTGAGGAGGACCGCCCTGCCGCGTCTGCACGTGACGAAAGTCGTATGTACCCGGATCTCTGGTCGGCGGAGCAGCGGCTGTTTCCGCATGGCCGCGCCGACAAGGATGTCTACCGCGAGGCACTGAAAACCGTCTCGAATCTGCGCGCAGCAGGCAAGGTCAGGCGTGAGGCTTTGTGGGAATTTGCGGGGCCGGCCAACATCGGCGGTCGCGTCGTCGACATCGAAATCGATCCTAATATGTCCAACGTCGCCTACGCGGCATCGGCGACCGGCGGCGTGTGGCGGTCTGACGATCGGGGAATGACTTGGGACCCGGTTTTCGAGGATATCGCCGTGATGACCATCGGCGACATTGCCGTCGATCCCAACAACCCGGGCGTGGTGTACGTCGGAACGGGTGAGGCAAACGGGGGACATAATAATTTCGCCGGGGGAGGTGTTTTCAAATCGACTGATTCCGGTCAGAGCTGGCGCTATTTGGGACTCGAAGAAACCGTAACGATTGGCAGGGTTATTATCGATCCGGATGATTCCCGGCGGGTGTTCGTGGCGGCTACAGGATCATATTTTGCGCCGCATCCGGAACGAGGCATCTACCTGTCCGAGGATGCGGGTGCCTCCTGGCAAAAGGTATTGGCGGTATCGGACGATTGCGGCGGGATCGACCTGGCATTCAAACCGGATGATTCGCAAGTTGTTTACGCCGCAATGTGGCAAAGGGTGAGGACGTACAACCAGTCAGCCCTGGGAGGTGCAAACAGTGCACTGTATCGAAGCACCGACGGCGGTGGAACGTGGCAACGACTGGGTGCTGAGAACGGATTGCCGGATGGGCGCCTGGGCGAACGTGTCGGGCGGATCGGCCTTGCCGTTTCGCCGGCTGTTCCGGAGACCGTGTGGGCGCTGTATAACGATGGCCGGGAGGTGATCGGCCTATTCCGCTCGGATGATCAGGGGAACTCATGGAACCGGCTGGACCCCGAAAACAGAATACAGGCGGGTACGGGCGGTTTTTCCTGGTTTTTTGGTCAGGTACGCGTCCATCCGCTCCATCCTGATACACTTTGGGTGCTGGATGTGGCTCTCATGCGATCGCCCGACGGAGGCATGACTTGGGAAATTCAGCATGGCTCCGAACCCGGTTTACATGTCGATCACCATGCCATGGCCTTCGGTATCAAAGATCCGTCGTTCGTGCTTGATGGACACGACGGCGGTATCAGTTATTCCGCGGATGCCGGCGTCTCGTGGCGAGAAATCGAAGTGTTGCCGGTAACACAGTTCTATGAAATCGCTGTCGATCCGCATCGTACCGGAGCACTATACGGAGGAACCCAAGACAATGGGACCGTCAGAACACGGACCGGCGCATTGGATGACTGGGAGGAAATCTTCGGCGGAGACGGTTTTTATGTGATTATCGATCCGGAAGACAAGAGCACGATTTACGTCGAGTCACAATTCGGATCGCTTGCGAGAAGCGATGACGGCGGCGAAACCTTTTCGGGAATACGCCCTGACCTGCCCGAGCGTCGAACGAATTGGTCCACACCGGTCGTGCTGGATCCTACCGACAGCACCACGCTGTATTACGGTGCGGACAGGTTGTTCAAATCAACCGATCAAGGTCGCACCTGGAGAGCGGTGTCACCCGTTTTGACGGCGGGGTATGTCGACTCACCACGCCTTGGAACCATCACGACCATCGACGTTGCGCGCACCAATCCGTCGGTTATCATGGTTGGGACCGACGACGGCAATGTATGGTTCACCTCGGACGGGGGCGAAAACTGGCGACAGGTGTCCGATACCCTTCCGTTTCGCTGGGTCACCCGCGTAGCGATCGACCCGACGGATGCCAGCCGCGCATTTGTGGCCTTTTCGGGTTTGAAGTGGCGTGATCCGCAGCCCCATATTTTCCGTACCGGGGACCGTGGCCTGACATGGCAAAACATCTCTTCTGGTCTACCTGATGCGCCAATCAATGGACTGGCCATCGACGCGAAACGTTCGAACTGGATATACGTCGGCACGGATGTCGGCGCATTCGTCTCCAATGATTTTGGCGATACGTGGTCCGTCCTGGGAGACAACCTGCCGGCCGTATCGGTCTATGATCTCAAAATTGATTCCAAAGAAGAACGGCTGGTTGCCGGAACGCACGGTAGGTCTATGTACCACATGGATCTGGAGCCGCTATATCGCTCCATACCCGAACCGGATTTTTCGTTCCGTGTTTTTCCGCCCTACCCCAATCCGTTTTCATCCTCGACAACCGTTTCTTTCGTAGTCCCGGAGGCGGGGCAGGTCCGGATCGACATTCTGGATGCTTCGGGAAGAACCGTATCAACGCTACTCGACGGTTCCGTTTCGCTGGGCGCTCACAGCATCCGTTGGCAGGGAAAAGACCGCTCTGGTGCATATGTTGCTTCAGGCGTCTATTTCCTCCGGCTTATCAGGCCCGGTGAGCCTCCGATTACCAATCCGTTGGTACTCGTCAGGTAAGAAGCCCGATAAATCATCCTGATGTCTATGACTTTGTCAAGCGTTGAACAGGCAGGGATTGATAGATCTATGGCCCTTTGTATATGACTTGTGATCGCGCGAAGCGATAAAGGAGAAGTAGACGTGGTGCAAGCTTAGCTACTTTCCTGCGTGCGAACGCGGCGAGGCGCGTGCTTCGAGAGCCAGGCTGCATACCCCATGCAGCGATCCGCGTTGAAGTCCGTCGGTGCAGTGAGACCGAAGATATGGGCAGCCGTTGCGCGCAGGAGGTGATTCCCATTCATTCCCGCCGCCTCGAGTGCCACTGACCACCACGACTGCTTCTCCAGTTCGATGGTTGACAATTCTACCTGACAGTATGCAGGATTTTCTCCCGGGCCGGCGAGTGAACGCATAACGTCACGTTCTGCTGAAAACCATACGGATTTGCGTATTTTTCTGCAGGACACCCAGTCGTCGGCCGGCCTGCCGATATCATCGCCAGCCAGTCGAAAGGAGTATTTGCTCCAGTATTCAATTGCTCCCTCTACGCGGGGTGCAAGAACGGCGTCCGGTTCGGATCCTGAGCATCGTTTGACCTCCAGCAGGCCCTGCCTGACTTTAACATTGATTGCCACATCTGTCGGGCGCAGATAATAGTCGACCCTGGCTTCCTCATGAGGCGGCTGCGGACTAAGCTTTCCAAACCAATCCTCGATGAGGCGGGGCGGTGATCCCCGCAAGAACCAACGAATCTCGGTTGTGTCCAGCATCGTAAGATTTTTCCTGGGCCGGCTACTCATTGGTGTTCCATAATCAGGTCTGCATAGGAGCAAGCCACGAGCTCCGGTTCGGTTACGCCGAGTACCTCCATGTAGTGATAGCACTGCGCATGTAGCGACCGGAGGTCGATCGCGTCGTTTTTGTCGATAATCTCGATTTCGACGAATCCTCCCAGGCCATCGACCTCGTCGATATGAAACTTCGCATTATCGATGAACAAGATTTCACGGCGCTTCTTGACGATGCATAAAATGCCCCATGAGCGGGCTAGCACCTCTTTCAGTGCTTTTGCATCGCCGGGATGTGCCATCGCGACATCCGATCGCCCGGGACCGGCGATGTGCGGTCGGTCGTAATAAATGAGGCTGTTTTCGATTGTCCCCTCCCGAAGCTTGAGCCTTCCTCTCGGGACCTGGAAGTAGGTATCTGTCTGGTGATCGATGCCACGTATCACTGCCCCCAGTTCCTCCAGGATCCGGCGGATCTCGTTTTGCCGTTTGGTACGTGCCTTGATTTCGATATTTCTCATCGACTGAGCCGGCGCAGGACCTGTCTTCGTGCAGTTGACGACCAGAGGGTGCATTAAGTACGGTTGGTGGAGCGAAAGTGCGTACGGATCATTAGTTTCTCCGGCGGAGAGAAAAAGAATCAAACAGGTCAACCAATCAGATGAATTCGGATGGGTGAACGACGAGGAATGTACATAAAAAACGTAGCGGAGCGTCCGCTCGAAATCAAAATGGAAACCCGCAAGCTCAGCATGAAGGCGGGTGAAATCGAGCTCATTTCGGCGACGGAGGTGCGGGATCCCGTATTGCGCGAGCATCTTCAGGTACGAAATATCGCGATCGTGCGCCCCGCTACCGCTGATGAAGAGCTGAAGACCATGGAAACCGAAAAAGACGACCAATAGAAGCAAAATCGGTCGGCATATGCCCAAACTGAAAATTCTTGCACTGGAACCCTATTACGGCGGCTCACACAGAGCCTTTCTGGACGGGTTGGCATCACACAGCAAACACGATGTTCACGCTATTGCGATGGCGTCGCGTTTTTGGAAGTGGCGAATGCAGGGGGGAGCGGTTACGCTTGCCCGAAAGGCGCTGCAGACGATTCGCGAGGGCTTTGTGCCGGATGTTATTTTTGCGACAGATATGGTCAATCTTCCGGCATTCCTGGCACTTGTTCGCGAACATGTAGCAGATGTACCGGTCGTTCTGTATCTGCACGAAAATCAACTCACCTATCCACTACCGGAAGGAAAGGAGAGGGACTACACGTACGGCTATATCAATTACCTGTCATGTCTGGCTGCAGACGCGGTGGTGTTCAACTCGAAATTTCATTACGATCAGTTCATGGAAGCCTTGCCGCAGCTTTTGCGGCTCTTCCCGGACTATACGCACCTGCATACCGTTCAGCAAATCCGTGACAGGAGTACCGTGCTGCACCTGGGTATTAAACTGAAAGCGCACGACCGGTACTCCTCGGCATCCAGTCAACATGAGTGGGGAGCGGGAATGCGCCCGCCCATTATCCTCTGGAACCAGCGGTGGGAATACGACAAGGATCCGAAGGCGTTTTTCAGGGTGATGAATCGCCTGGATGATGCGGGTTGTTCATTCCGGCTTATACTTGCCGGCAAACACTTCGAGGAACAGCCGATCGAGTTCGAGGAAGCGTTCCGGCGGTATGCCGACCGCATCATTCATTATGGCTATGCGGAAGATTTCGAAGAATACAGCAGGCTGCTCCACCGCGCAGACATTGTTGTTTCGACCTCCAAGCACGAGTTTTTCGGCATTGCCATTATGGAAGCCATCTACTGCGGTTGCCACCCCCTGTTGCCGCGGCGGCTGACCTATCCCGAACTCATCCCGAAAAACCTGCACGATCCCCTTCTCCATGCTCCCGTTCTCTACGATGAGGAAGAGGGCCTTTTCCAGATACTCCTGAATATTCTTCGTGGCGAAGATCGGCCGCTGCCTATCACAACACTCAAGACGATCCCGGAACACCTCGACTGGGCGACACACATCGAACAATACGATGCCCTTTTCGAGGAGTTGGTCGCAGCAAACGAGGAAAAACCCTCCAGACTGGCGGTTTGATTCCTACAAGAACCTCAGGATCGACAAACTACATGCGTTCGATCATCGCATC
>CAZIIP010000199.1:0-6777 GCA_964539455.1 uncultured Rhodothermales bacterium | reverse complement strand
ATCGGCATTGCTGCATTTCCGGGCACTGCTGTCAAAACTCTTTCGGGAAGACAAGTGGCTTTCGGAAATCACGTCGCTCGAACGTCCCGAAGTGCTGGACGCCCTCACACAACTACTGGGCGTGAGCGATTTTCTCTGGGAAGATTTTCTGCGATTGCAGTACGAGAACCTTTTTCCCGTTGTTCAGGACGCGGAGGGGCTCGAAACGCAGAAGACCCGGCAGGATTTTGTGGAGGAATTGCGCGACGCGCTCGCAAGTGCCGGTAGTCCCGACGAATGCCGGAGGACGCTCAATGCGTTCAAGGATCGCGAGATGTTTCGCATCGACATGCGCTATATCCTGAGGCGCCTGCAGGAATTCGGCAGGTTTTCGGTCGAACTGACCGATCTGGCCGAGGCGGTTATCGAGAAAACCCTGCGTTTCTGCAAAGACGAACTGGTGGAGATTTATGGAGAACCGTTGATCGAGGACGGTCGGCCAAGTGACATTTCGGTCTGTGCGCTCGGCAAATGCGGCGGACGGGAGCTCGGATTCGCCTCGGATATCGAGCTCATGTTTGTCTACGCAGGCACCGGCGAAACCTCCGGTCCGAATAAAATCACCACGACCGAGTTCTACAATCTTCTCGTTCGGCGCGTATCGGAAGCCATCGAGTCGAAACGTGAAGGGATCTTCGAGATAGACCTTCAGCTGCGTCCGTATGGACGCGCAGGCAATCTCGCCGTATCGATCCGTGCCTACGAACGGTACTTCTCCCAGGGAGGTGCCGCCTGGCCCTATGAGCGCCAGATGCTGATCAAACTCCGGCCCATTGCAGGCGATACGGCGCTCGGAAGACGCCTCCAGAGCATCCGCGATACGATTATCGATCACATCGGACCGTTCGACGTCGCGGCCATGCGGGCCATGCGCGAACGGCAAGTCCGACATCTGGTTGCACCAGGGACGACCAATGCCAAATTCGGCCCGGGCGGACTCGTCGACCTGGAATACCTTGTCCAGGGTCTGCAGATTTCCTATCACCGGAGACATCCGGAACTCCACGGACTGACGAATACCCGCGAAGCGCTGGCCGCGCTTCGGGATGTGGGCGTGCTTAGCTGGGAAGACCACCACCAGCTGGACGGCGCCCTCGTATTTCATCGGCGGCTCATCGATGCCCTGCGCATGGTGCGGGGGCACGCAAAAGATTTGACGATTCCGCCGAACGACACGGCCGACTTTACGTTTTTGGCCCTGCGCCTGGGGTATGCCTCGGACCACAGCCGGCTGGGAGAAGATGTGGTTTTCTGGATGCGCACCGTACAAGAATTGCAAAAACGTCTGCTCTGATCAGACGGCCGGTCTCGTCGTCACGGCAACCATGAGGAAACGGCGGGTCTCTCCGTGAACCATATGGCCGCTATTCCGTAGATTCGACCTGCCTGTTTTCCGGCGAAGTACTGTCCGGCTTCCTGCCCCGAGAGTTTCAATGGAGGATCCACCCTCAAAAAAGCCATCCGCCTCCAGCGAGGAGGATCGAACGCTGGTTGAACGCGCGCTAACCGGTGATCAGCACGCATATCAACTGCTGATGGAGAAGTACCGGGATCCGATCTATCATCATGTCTACCGAATGGTGCGGGACAAACAGGAAGTGAACGATCTGGTTCAGGAAAGCTTCATCAAGGCCTTCGACTCGCTCTCCTCCTACTCGGCCGGCTTTGCCTTCTCTACCTGGCTCTATAAAATCGCCACAAACCACACCATCGATTATCTGCGGCGCAAGCGTCTGCCGACATTTTCGATCGACCAACCACTCGAAACGGGTGACGGGGAGATCGAATACGAGGTCTCGGATGTAACCTACCGCCCGGACCGGCACATCGTCGATGACCAGCGCCGAAATCTGATTCAGGAGGCAATCGATGCGCTGCCTCAAAAGTACCACCGGGTGATCGTCATGCGACACCAACAGGAAAAGTCCTACGACGAAATCGCACGGGAACTCGATCTTCCACTCGGCACCGTGAAAGCCCACATCTTCAGGGCAAGGGAGATGCTGTACAAGTACCTAAGAGATAAGCGCGAATCGATGTAATCGGGGCGGGAGCGCCGCGCAACTCTACTCTTGCCGCATCGTACGACCTGCTATGACACGTTGGGAAGCCTCCATATTCGGCCGGCGGGTAACCACGATCGGTATTTTGCTGGCTATAGCGATACCGGTGTTGGCCGCCGTGGCCAGCAAGAGGCACTACTTTGAAGTTCCTTACGGAGACGAACGACGCCTGAATGCCCGGCTGGACCTGGCATTGGGAAAAGTGCGCATCGGCCAAACGATGGATGATCTCCTGTTTCAGGCCGAAGTCGTTATCGAAAACGAAAAGCTGACTCCCTACTTCAATTTTTCGACAAGAGATCGCGAAGGCTACCTCGATATCGATCTAGAGAGCGAAAAAGGATCGGGATCCGTAAGCCTCAGCGGTTTGTCGGCGGCCTCTTCCAGTGACTGGCTCTTGCTCTTTAGCGACCGCGTCCCGCTGAACCTCGATATCGATCTCGGCGCAGCGAAAGGTGACCTCGATTTCACCGGACTGCCCATCGAGGAACTGCGCTTCGAAGCCGGGGCGAGCCGCGCCGATCTGCGGTTCGACGAACCGAATCCCATCGTTATGGAGAAGTTGGAGATTACGGCGGGCGCGTCGGACGTGAATATCACCGGTCTGGGGTATGCGCGTGCGAGGCGTGTTCGGTTTACCGGCGGCGTCGGACGTTACACGCTGGACTTTGCAGACGGCGAACTGTTGCACGGGGCAAGAGCCGATATCGAAATCGGCATGGCAGCCCTCACCGTGGTGATTCCAAAAGGCTTGCCGGTTGTGGTGCATGCTCCGGCAAACTGGCTCTGTACCGTGGATATTCCGGTCGGATATACCAAGCGCGGTAAGGGCACCTGGTTCAGCGAGGAAGCAAAAGGCGTCGACGAACCGTTCGAGGTGTCGATCGAGGCCGGCATGGGTAAAATTACCGTCAGAAATCCGTAACCGACCGCTGCGATTGCCCCATCCCGGCATGGAATGAATGAATACGAATGACCGACGGCCGGTTGACGGATAGTGGGCGTATCTTGCTGCGGCTGGACGATACGTAAGATACGCATGAAATTTGTCCACAGGCACCTGGTCTGCACGCTGCTGCTGACGGCGGCCTTGCCCTGCCACGCACAGCGCTACCTGGCCGATGTATTCGACACACTCACCGTCACGCCCGATATCGTTTACGGCATCGCACACGGCCCCGGGGCAGATGCCGAAACGCTCAAACTCGACTTGTATGAACCGGCCGGTGATACCCTCTTACAAAGACCACTGCTGATCCTGATTCACGGCGGCTCGTTTACGGGAGGGTCGCGGAAGGATGAAACCATTGCCTCCCTCGCACGCACTTTTGCCCGAAAAGGGTACGTGACGGCCAGCATCAGCTATCGCCTCTCGAATTCAACCGTGCTCGACTGGGATGCCTTTCTGGTCGATACGCTCGCACTTTTCAATGCCGCCCATCGCGCCATGCACGATGCGAAAGCTTCGGTTCGGTTCTTCAGAAAGGAAGCGAAGACCTATCGCGTCGACGATACACGGATCGCCATCGGCGGCCTTTCGGCAGGTGCCATCACGGCGGTCACGGCAGGATATCTGAATACGATCGATGAACTGCTTCCCGATGTCGAGCCCGCTTCGGTGGAAGGTTTCAGCGGCACACCGGGGTATCCGTCCGACGTTGCGGCCGTGGTGTCGCTATGCGGGGGCGCCATCGATCCGGTCATTCTGGACAGCCCCGACGAGCCCCGGCTCTATGTCGCACACGACCGGGGAGACCCTGTTGTGCCGTTCAATCTGGCCGAAGATCTTTACAGGCAGGCGCTCGCCGTGGGTGTCCCGGCCGAGAGTGAATTCTTTGTCTGGGGCCTGCACTGCTCCTTCTCGGATCCTAACTGGATGGAGATCACGGGCTCCAGAACGCGCATGCTGATCTCCCTGACACTGTTTTTGGCGGAACCGCTTGTCAGCGTAACATCCCGCCGTCCGGAGCGCCCCCCAAACCCGGTGCACTTGTCGATCTACCCGAATCCGATGGACGGCTTTGCCCATGTGCGCGTGTCCGATGGGGAATCAGGTATGCTCGAGATTCGAAACGCCACCGGTAAACTACTCCGGCGTTTGCCGGTCGGTCCCGGCGGTAAAACCTTGCTTCGCCGGGAAGGACTGCCCGCGGGCGTCTACTTTGCGACGTATCGCTCCAACGAACGTACGATCCTGCGACAAATGGTTGTGGTGCGCTGACGCCCGGCAGTGCAAGAAACCACCCTTCGTCGTAACCTGCCTCCGGTTCGATCATTTCGTGACCCATGTACCGAAACCAGTTTTACGCGACGACCGGCAGGACATCCGTCCCGTTTCCGGACTGGCAACAAGTGACCGTCGGTCCACTCCGCATATTCGCCCATCCGGCACTGGAAACCGCCCTGGCATGTGGATTGACCCACGTGATCGTGCTGGGCATTATACTGGATCCGTATCGGCCCGAGCGGTCGGGCCAAGACATTGTTGACGAGCTTGCAGAATCCGGTAGCTCCGGGCGCGAGCTAATCCACAGGCTGTCCCTGATGTGCGGGCGATTTGTGACCATTGCCGCGACCCCGGAAGGCTGCTTTGTCCTCGGCGATGCGTGCGGATTCCGGACGCTGATCTACGGAACGGAAGAAGGTGAGCTGCACATCGGATCGAATCTTAAATTGATCCTCGAAACACTCGGATTGCAGCCGGAGCCGACAGGTAATGTGACGGCACACAGATCGTCGGACCGATTCGAGCATCTGGAACATGCCTGGTTTGGAGATACTACGCCGGATCGTCGATTTCGGCGCGTGCTCCCGAACCACCGGTTGAATGTGGATGTAAGGAGCACCGCGCGCCTCCCCGCACGCGACTTCACAGGCTCCGGTGCGGACGAAGAGACCGTTGTCGCACATCTGGCACGGGTACTTTCGGGTACGATCGCGGCGTTGCACCACAGAGCCCCGATAATTCTGCCGCTTTCGGCAGGACTGGATACCCGCATGCTGCTGGCCGCCTCCAGACCGCTTGCCACGTCGATTACCTACTATACCGTCGCGGATGACGCCACGCCGGTCGACACGCAGATTGCACGCGAACTGGCTTCGCGATTTGCACTGCCGTTTGTAGAGTTGCGTTTGAAGCCGGTGCGTCCGGATCTCGAATCGAAATTCAAGCGCACCTTCCTGCAACCGAGACTGCTGAGGAACGCGCGGTTTATCCAGGCACTGGCCGATCAATGGCAGTCGGGTGAGGTGCTGAATGTAACGGGAAACGGGGCCGAGATTTTGCGTTGCTTTTACGGCCATACAAACGGCAGGGTAACGCCGGACATGCTGCGCAGCTTCTCGGGCTACGGGAAGTCCAGCGCCTTGGTCAACAGCGCGATCGACGCGTGGCTCCCGGAGGCCCGTCGGTATGCCCGATCCCTGGGAATTTCCGTGCTCGATCTGTTTTACTGGGAGCAACGCATCGGAAACTGGGGTGCGGCCTTTCCGGGAGAACTGGATTTGCTGATGGACGAAATCTCACCGTTTACGCAGCGCTCACTGCTGCTGAATGTACTGAATCTACCCGCCGGCCGAAGAAATGCCCCGAAATATGCGCTTTTCCGGCGGTTGATCAAATCGCTCTGGCCGGATATCCTGGAAATGCCGGTGAATCCCCATATACGGCCCTGGAAGAAGCGGCTGCTGTCGAATGCGTATCTGCGATACGTGTTGCAGAAGAGCGGTCTGGCCGGACCCTGAGAATCATTTCAGAATGACCCAATGCCACAGGTAGCGACGGAAACCATCATTGAAAGGCTGGAAACACTGCGGGCGGCGATGATCGAAGCGGAAAACGCACGGAAATCCGATCCCGCTCTATCGGGAGACGGCAGCACCGGTGCGGCCAACCTCGTCCACTATGCGGCTATCCGGCGATTCGATCTTCGGGAACTGCAGCATGCGCTGGCCGGACTGGGCCTTTCAGGTATGCAGGACGTTGCATATGACACATTCGGCACGGTCGACAGATTGCTCCTCAATGTGAAGATGCTTTCCGGTCATGTTGAGCCTGAGTACCGGCAGACCGGAACGCCCGACTGGGCCACGAAGATCGTCGAATCGAGGACAACCGGCATTTTCGGTCCTTCACGGGCAGGGCGCGAAACGCGCATTATGATCACCCTTCCGGAGGAGGCGGCCTCAGACGCGGACCTTGTAAGGGATTTGGTCGCGGCCGGAGTGGACTGTGTGCGTATAAATTGTGCACAGGGCGATCGCAAAGCCTGGAATGGGATGATTCGGCATGTCCGAAAGGCCGAAAAGGAGTACGGAACGACCTGCAGGATCATGTTGGATCTCGCAGGTCCGAAAATGCGGACCGGTCCCGCGATCAGGGGACACCGATACCTCAAGATCCGGCCGGAACGAAACGCGAAACGCGAGGTACTCCGGCCGGCAAGAGTATGGCTTGCACCGCAGGACGTGCCGCCTGCTGCGGAAGAGCGGCCGGGTGTGCACCTCCCGGTTGACGAGGAGTGGCTGGGACACCTGCACGTGGACGATCGGATCCGGTTGCGTGATCGGCGGGGGAAAAAACGCAACATGCGTGTGACGGAGGTCGAAGAGCATGGAGCGTGGGCGACGTTGAACAAGGCCGCCCACATTGAATCCGGCACGGTGCTCGAGAAGC
>CAZIIP010000198.1:0-6821 GCA_964539455.1 uncultured Rhodothermales bacterium | reverse complement strand
GCTGTCCGGCCGAAAGCACAGGTGGGCGAATGTAGACATCGGCCTGAAGCGCTCCGGTGAGCCAGGTTTGTACGGTTGAGCGAAACGCATCGACCATGATACCCACTCCGATGGTCGCCGACAGCGCAATGGCCAGTGCAGCGATGGCAACGGAGGTGCGGCTTAGATTGGCGGCCACCGAGCCGGTTGCCATCCGCCCGACAATGCTGAAGAGTCCGGAAAAAAGCGGCTTGAATACCGGGCCGAGCGCCAGTACGACGGCGGGAGCTGCGCAGGCAAATCCAGTTATAACGAAAAGAAGACCGGCGTAGCTCGGAAGGATGCCTCTCGGAAACAGCCAGAGTGTAGTCGCTCCCGCTCCGACGCCTCCCATCCCGATCAGGAACAATACCGGCGCCCGTTTTCGGGCCGAGCGTTCCTGCTCGGACCGGCGAAGCACGGAGAGTGCGGCGGTCCGCGTGGCCGACAGTGCGGCCGGTAGTGCGGAAAGGGTGGTTGCCGCAATACCGAGGCCGACGCCCTTGATCCACGTAAGCGGGGCGATCTCGAGTGAACGCACGGTCAGAACGAAATACAGGTCATTGATGGTGCGTGTGACCAGGACAACGAGTCCGCGTCCCAGCACGATGCCGAGAACGAGCCCGGCGATGGTCCCGATAATGCCGATGACCATCGCCTCGCCGATCACTGTGGCAAAAATCTCCTGCCGTACGACGCCCAACGCCCTTAGTCTGCCGATCAGCGTGCGTCGCTGCACCACGGAGAAACTGATGGTGTTGTACGTGAGAAACATGCCGACGATCAGGGCCAGGAGGCTCAACGCCGTCAAATTGGTTTCAAATGCCCGGGTCATCTGGCGTAGCGTATCGCTCCGGGAGGCCGATTGCACCAATCTGGCCGACTCCGGCAAGACCGATTCGATCGCGTCGATGCGGTTGTCGCCTTCCAGTGCGCGCACGTCGATCCTGCTCAGTTTTCCCGGTAGCCCCAGAACGTACTGTGCGGTGCCGATATCGGAGACGAGCAGATTTGCCGTGGCTTCGGCACTTCGTTCATTATTCGCTTCGAGCGTTCCGGCAATTTGGAAGGACCGTGGTATACCGTCTACCGTGACGTCGAGGCGGTCCCCTGTTTCGAGCCCCAACCGCTCCGCTGCCGGGGCGGAGACGAGCGCGGAAGGCCGACCTGAAACAAAGCTACCGAGGTCGATTCCTGACGAAGATGTCACAAACGTTCGAAAGCCCTGTTCCGCCAGCGGATCGACTCCGAGAAACCGCATCGCAAATTCCGGCGCTTCGACCGGCGTTACATATCCTTCGAGAACGGGGGCTATGTGTCGAACGCCGTGCCGGACCCGCAGGAGTCGGTACACATCGTCCGGCAGGTAGCCGGTTGAACCGACGATATTGTGGGTTGCGTTGCCGGCTACGATCCCGGTCGAGAGTTCAAAGGCGCGTCTGGAGCTTGTGTTGGCGATATCGATTGCCACGACCACTGCCACACCGACGGCGACACCCACGATGGAAAGTCCAAAAAGCAGGGGATGCCGGCCGAGATACCGCAAGCTGGAGCGCCAGAGAAGCGTGCCCATGAGCCGGTGCTGTTATGCCTGAATGTTCTCAGAAGAGACGACATGCAGCCGTCCTTCACGCAACGTCAGGATCCGGTCCGAAGCCTCGAGGAACTCTCGGTCGTGTGTCACGACAAGCATGGTTGTTCCCAATTGACGCACGAGTCGGTGTAGAAGGGACATCACCTTCCGACCGGTATGGTAATCCAGATTGCCCGTCGGCTCGTCCGCAAGCAACAAAAACGGTTCGTGTGCAAGTGCCCGGGCGATAGCCACCCGTTGTTGCTCGCCTCCCGACAAGCGGTCGGGGTAACTCCCGGCACGGTCCGACAGCCCCACCGCTTCTAAAAAATGCTCCGCCTGTTCTACCGCAGTCTCATCAGTTTTGCCCTCCAGTGCCAGAGGTAGCAGCACATTCTCCCGGACGGTCAGCGTCGGGATCAGATTGAACGACTGAAAGACGAATCCTATATGTCTCCTTCGAAACCGCGTTCGTTTTTCTTCCGACAGCGAATCCAGTTTGGTGTCTGCGATAATGACTTCGCCTGAACTTGGTACGTCGATGCCGCTCATCAGATTGAGCAATGTGCTTTTTCCGGCGCCGCTTCGACCCAGAAGTACCACAAATTCTCCCTTCCGGATTTCCAGATCGATGCCGGTCAGGACGGTGCGCTCCTGTGAGCCCTCCCGATAGGACTTCGAAAGATCTCGGAGGCGGACAAATGACATAACGGCGTAGTGGTGCTCCGCTGCGCGCGATGAGGTGACGGGTGGCGGACGGCAGGGGTGCAAGGGCCGCTCCGGCCACTCCGGCGAGAATTAAAACCTCTCACGCATCCCCGTCCGGATTGTTCGTTTTCCTCCGTGTCGGACACGCCCCAAAAAGCCGCCAATTTCGTAAGGGATGCCCGTACGATAAGGATCAGGATTCCCCCACACGGGGTGCCCGGCTTCGCACGTCATCGGGGGGGAGTGCGCAGGCGGATGTTACGACAATGTGGCTCTGCGTTTCCCATGAGCAGCCACTCACCAGATCTGCGCAACCGGTCATGCAAACCACCGAAGCCAAGAAAAACGGGGCTCGAAAGGCCGCACTCGATTATCATGCACGCGGTCGCCGTGGCAAAATCGAAGTTGTCCCGACAAAACCGTGTCTTACGCAGCGTGATCTGTCGCTTGCTTACACGCCGGGTGTAGCGATACCCTGTCTCGAGATCGAAAAGAATCCTGCCGACGCACGCCGGTATACCTCCCGTGGCAACCTAGTGGCCGTGGTCAGTAACGGCTCCGCCGTGCTGGGTCTGGGTAACATCGGCGCATTGGCCGGGAAGCCGGTGATGGAGGGCAAGGGGGTGCTGTTCAAGCGTTTTGCGGATATCGATGTATTCGATATTGAACTCGATACCCAGGAACCGGAAGAGATCATTCAGGCGGTCAAATTGATGGCCCCGACCTTTGGTGGCATCAATCTGGAGGACATCAAGGCCCCCGAGTGCTTTTACATTGAAGAGACGCTCAAAGGAGCAATCGACATTCCGGTTTTCCATGATGACCAGCACGGAACGGCGATCATTTCCGGAGCGGCACTGATTAATGCGCTCGAACTGGTAGGGAAGAAAATTGAAGATATCCGGGTTGTCATGTGTGGTGCCGGCGCTGCGGGCATCGCGTGTGCAAATTTTTACGTATCGCTGGGCGTATCGCCTGAAAACATATTGATGACCGACAGCAAGGGAGTACTCTGGAGAGGTCGGGGCGACGAAGGCGTGAATCCGTACAAAGATCCATACTTCCGCGATACGGAGGCCCGCACGCTGGCCGATGCCGTAAACGGTGCAGATGTGTTTGCGGGTTTGTCGAAGAAAGGCTTGCTTACGCCTCAAATGGTGCGGACGATGGCCGATCAGCCGATCATCTTTGCCATGGCCAATCCTGATCCGGAGATCACCTACGACGATGCCATGGCTGCCCGGGATGATTGCATCATTGCCACCGGGCGCAGTGATTATCCTAACCAGGTTAATAACGTTCTTGGTTTTCCGTTCATATTCAGAGGGGCGCTGGATGTTGAGGCGACTGCGGTAAATGAAGAGATGAAGCTCGCCGCTGCGCGGGCGCTCGCGCAACTCACCAAAGAGGAAGTGCCGCAGAAAGTCAAGGATGCGTATGGTGGCTCGGATCTGCAGTTCGGGCCGGACTACATCATCCCCAAACCGTTCGATCCGCGTGTGTTGATCTGGGAAGCGTCGGCCGTTGCGGAGGCGGCCATCCGAACGGGGGTGGCGCGCAAATCGGTGGATGCGGAAAGCTACCGCGAGAGCCTGCTGGAGCGGATAGATTCGTCGCGTGAGGTGATGCGCAAGGTGATCCACATGGCGCGTCGCGATCCGCAGCGAATCGTGTTTCCCGAGAGCAACGATCGCGAAATCATCTGGGCGGCAAGTGAGGTCGTCCAGGAACGGATCGCCAAACCGATCCTGTTGGGCAACCGCGAGACCATCCTATCCCGGTTTGAAGAGTTGAACCACTCGCCCGAAGGCATCAGGATAATAGATCCGAGAGATGCAGAAAAAACCGGTGCATATGTCGAGGCATATTACAGGATGCGCCAGAGGAAGGGGGTGAGTTTGAAACGTGCGCGAAAGGACATGAAGAGCCGTTTCATATATGGTTTGATGATGGTAAACCAGGGAGATGCGGACGGCTTCGTAGCCGGAACAACCGTCTCCTATTTCGATGTACTGGAGCCGGCACTGCAAATCATCGGCCCGCACTCCGACGGACGTCTGGTGGCGGGTATGCACCTGTTCCTGTACAAGCACCAACTGTATTGTCTGGCGGACTGCACGGTGAATATCAATCCGGACGCCAAGGATCTTGCGGCGATCGCGCTGCATGCTGCTGCGGAGCTGGAACGCCTGAGCATCAAACCGAGAATAGCCATGCTGTCGTTTTCCAACTTCGGCTCCGTGCGTTCGCCGGAAACGATCAAGGTGACCGAAGCCGTGGAGCTGGTTAAACAGGAGCGACCAGATCTTGCTGTGGACGGACCCGTTCAAGCAAACACGGCGCTCGATCCCGAAATGCTGAGCGAATATTATCCGTTTGCGGATCTGAAACGCCCCAATTTGCTCGTATTCCCGACCCTGGACGCCGGAAATATCAGTCTGGCCTTGATGCGGAAATTCAGCCGTGGCGATATCATTGGACCGCTTCTGATGGGCATGCGCCGTCCCGTTCAGCTACTGGCGCGCGGCAGCGATGTGAACAACATCGTGAACATCACGGCCATCGCATCGGTCGACGCGCAGAAAGACCTGGATTGGCATGCACGAACGGAGAGCATTCTGCAGACGGCGTGAGGGGTGTGGGCGTTCAAGGTTGCACGTTCAATGCTCAGCGATATGGAGCAACGAGTACGCGTACGGTTGAGGTTTTAAGTATCAGTGCGTGACTCCACCAACACACGCCACCTCATAAAACATAGGATTTGAAGCAATCAACTTCGATCATCCCGCTTCCAAGGGTGGTACCACGTTGACCGTGAAACGTGGTACTTGGAAACTCGCCTCGCCTGTAGGGCACTACCTTACACGCTTGTGGGCGAAGCCCCCGCAGCCGTGTCAGGTTGGCCACTTCATGTGCTCCGGCACGGCTCGGATAAACTGTAATGCTCCGGTATCGTAGCTTTAGCAAACCGGGCACTACTCGACTGTCACCATCAAGCCAAATCAAAAGAGCAGATATGTCTGAATCCAAACAGAAAGTTTATGCACCTTCGGCCGAAATGCGCGAAAGAGCGCATATCGGAAGCATGGAGGAGTACAAAGCATTGTACGATCGCTCGATTGCGGATCCCGAAGGTTTCTGGACGGAGCAAGCAGAGCGCCTCACATGGTTCGAACCTTTCAAGACCGTAAAAGATGTCTCTTTCCGCAAAGAGGATCTGCATATCAAGTGGTACGACGGTGGCAAGCTCAATGCATGCTACAATTGTGTTGACCGGCATCTTGAGACGGACGGCGATCGGACGGCTTTCATTTTCGAGCCGGATGATCCCAGTGATGAAGCCGAGCACATCAGCTACAAAGAGGTCCACAAGCAGGTCAGCCTTTTTGCGAATGCGCTCAAGGCACGGGGTGTGAAAAAGGGAGACCGTGTCACGATCTACATGCCGATGATACCCGAGGTTGCATATGCGATGCTTGCGTGCGCCCGGATCGGTGCCATCTTTTCCGTTGTCTTCGGCGGCTTTTCGCCGGAATCATTGGCCAGCCGCATCCTGGATTGCGATTCGACGTGCCTCATTACGGCCGACCAGGGCAAGCGCGGTGGCCGCCGGATCCCGTTGAAAGAAAATGCCGATGCAGCACTGGAAGACTGTCCCGGCGTCAAGACCGTGTTTGTGGTCCGGCATACGGGTGGCGATATTAACTGGGTCGAAGGACGCGACGTCTGGTATCATGAAGCCATGGCCGATGCCGACCCCGACTGTGAACCGGAGGTCATGAACGCGGAGGATCCCCTCTTCATCCTCTACACCTCGGGTTCGACCGGGAAACCGAAGGGCGTGCTCCACACCACTGCCGGATACCTGGTCTATACCTCGTTGACGCACGAGTACGTTTTCGATTACCACGAAGATGACGTCTTCTGGTGCACGGCGGACGTCGGCTGGATTACCGGGCACTCCTACATGGTCTTCGGACCGATGGTGAACAAGGCAACCCAGGTCTTTTTCGAAGGTGTCCCGACCTATCCGGATGCCGGACGGTTCTGGGACGCAGTCGACAAGCACAACGTTACCATTTTCTATACCGCTCCGACGGCGATCCGCGCGCTCATGAGTCAGGGCGATAAGTTCGTGAAGCGGTCAAGCCGCACCTCGCTCCGCGTGCTCGGTTCCGTCGGCGAACCGATTAACCCAGAGGCATGGCGCTGGTACTACGACGTGGTCGGGGAAGGCCGCTGCCCGATCGTCGACACCTGGTGGCAAACCGAAACCGGCGGAATTCTCATTACGCCGCTTCCGGGTGCCGTCGACTTGAAGCCGGGGAGTGCTTCCTTCCCGTTCTTCGGCGTGACACCCGAATTGATGGACGTCGAAGGCAACGTGCTGGAAGGGGCCAATGCCGGTACACTGGTAATAGCCAATTCGTGGCCGGGACAGATGCGAACCGTTTACCAAAACCACCAGCGGTTTTACGACACGTACTTCAGCACGTACGAGAACAAGTTCTTTACGGGTGAC
>CAZIIP010000197.1:4947-6829 GCA_964539455.1 uncultured Rhodothermales bacterium | reverse complement strand
ATCGGTCATTTCGTACGACCACCTGTATTACTTTCTCCGCATTACGTTTGCCGGATTGTGGGTTGGGCTGATCGGCTATCTGGTGGGGTGGATACTGCGTCGCAGGCGGCTTATTCGGCCACGCGGGGAAACGCGGTTTCGAGACAAGGTAATCGATGCTTTTATGATTGTCGGATCGGTTGCCGTGGTGTTGATGGGTCTGATCGGTCAGCAGGTCATTCAACGTGAAAACCAGGGTGCGGTGCAAAGCCGTCTGGAACGTCGGCTGTTGCGGGTTGCCAACGCCCTGGACCGCTATGCCGGCGACGGAATGCCCATGCTCCATGCATTCGACAGCATTTCGGTTAATGCGCTGGCAGACGAACTCAGTCTGGATCTGAATGTCTATACGGGTCCGATGCTCACGGGCTCGAGTTCGACGGCCGAGCAGGAGAAACTGCTGGTCTATTCGCGGCTGCCGATTCAGGCGTATCGTGAGATTTACTTGAAGGGCCATAGCAAAAGCTTCGTAACGCTGAGCGCGGAAGGCAGAGCGAGTTATACGATGGGCTATCTGGGTTTGCCGGATGAGAGCGGCTACCCGGCAGCCACAGTGGCCGTTTTGACGATTCCGGAGCAGGCGCGCATACAGGAAGAGCGGGCGCGAACGACCGCCTACCTCTACGGTGCGCTTCTGATACTGCTCCTTCTCATCATGGCAACCGCGATGGTGCTGGCAAATACCCTGACCCGGCCGATCCGGCATCTGCGTGACGGTCTCGTCACTGTCGCGGCAGGGTCGTTTCATCGCCCGATCCCCGTGGAGAGCAACGACGAGGTGGGCGGTCTGGTCAGAAGCTTCAACGAGATGCAGGAACAGCTTGCCGAGAGTCGCAGAAAACTCGCACAACACGAGCGGGAAATTGCCTGGCGTGAGATGGCCAAACAGGTGGCGCATGAAATCAAGAATCCGCTGACGCCCATGAAATTGTCGGTACAGCACCTGCAGCGCGCGTATGACATATCAGCACGGAGCGGCGACGATTCAGACGATTTCGGGACGCTGTTCCGCCGGATCACCTCGACCCTGATTTCACAAATCGATACGCTCGCTCACATTGCCAACGAATTCTATACGTTTGCGCGCATGCCCAGGCGCCATCTCGAGCGGCTCGACGTCAACGAGAGCGTGCAAAAGTCGGTGAATCTGTTTCGAGATGAAAACCGGGTCGCCATCGAACTGCACCTGTGGCGTGACCCGCTGTATGTCGAGGGCGATAGTGAAGAACTTCAGCGAGTCATTATCAATCTCATAAAAAACGGGATTCAGGCAATTTCGCCGGAGGAACCGGGTACCGTCACCGTTCATCTCTGGGCGGAAGGGACATCGCCCGACAAGAAGAAGGAGATCTTCTGTTCCGTCTCAGACACGGGAAAGGGTATACCCGAAGAGGCAAGGGACCGCATCTTCCAGCCCAATTTCTCGACGAAAACCAGCGGAATGGGACTCGGACTGGCGATCGTTAAAAAGACGGTTGAAGCTATGGATGGCGAAGTGACCTTCCAGAGCCGCGAGGGAGGCGGTACTACCTTCACACTACGATTTCCGGCAGCGGATTAGTGATCCACCGGCATCGGTGCGGTGGTAAGCAGGTGCACGGTCCGTCGCGAAGAAATCCTGAACGCAACGCTTCCAAGTCAGGCCTCAAGTTGGCGAAAACGTTCCAACGTTTGCCTCACGTGTTCCGCCGACTGATTCAGCATCTCCCGTTCGGCATCATCCAGCGCAATTTCCAGAATTTCTTCCACACCGTTTCTGCCGAGCTTTGCCGGCGCCCCAACATACAGACCGTCGATGCCGTATTGCCCGGATAGCCGCACGGCACACGGCAAAACGCGCTTG
>CAZIIP010000197.1:0-4937 GCA_964539455.1 uncultured Rhodothermales bacterium | reverse complement strand
CGCTTGCTGTCCTTCACGATGGCCTCGACCATTTCAGCTGCAGCGGCACCGGGTGCGTACCACGCCGACGTGCCCTCAAGCTTGACGATCTCTCCACCGCCCATTTTTGTCCGCTGGACGATTGCATCGATCGTGTCTGCATCCAGCAAACCCGGCAGCGGCACACCGGAGACCGTCGTGTAGCGGGGAAGCGGCACCATCGTATCCCCGTGACCGCCCATGAGCACCGCCTGAATGTCACGTACCGAAACACCGAGTTCCATTTTGATGAACGCGCGATAGCGTGCCGTATCAAGCACGCCGGCCATGCCGAAAACCCGATGCGCCTCGAATTCGGAGGTTTCGTACGCGACGAATGTCATGACGTCGAGCGGATTCGATACCACCAATAGGATGGCGTTGGGACTCTCTGCAACCAGTTGTGCGGTGACGGAGCGGACAATGCTTGCGTTTTTGGAGAGCAGGTCGTCACGGCTCATTCCCGGCTTGCGGGCAAGTCCGGCAGTAATAACACACACATCGGAATTCGCCGTGTCCGCGTAGTCGTTCGTCCCGAAAATATCGGTGTCAAAACCGTGAATCGGGGCGGATTCCTTGATGTCGAGTGCCTTTCCCTGGGGCATCCCCTCGACGATGTCGAGCAACACTACCTTCTCGACCATGTCCTTTCTGGCTATACAATCCGCCACCGTTGCACCAACATTGCCTGCTCCGACTACCGTGATCTTCATTTCTCTTTCCTCCGGATCCTGATGAAAGGTCAACTATTGTGCGTGGAGTATAGAACCTTCGCGGCCATAGCGCCAGGGATTGACTTGTTTTTTTATGTAAAATGGTTGCCCGCAAACGCCAGGGTGTGCGCAAACCGCCTGGTTCAGGATCCCGGGCCTGGTGCGTGACGTTTGACTGTTCCCACACGCAGATGCGCTCCCACCAGCAGCGGGCGCATACATACCATCAGCCAGAGATGTTGCTATTCAACAGAGCGCGGCATGCGGCAATCGCATTTGCCGTCGGCACAGGACTACTATCAGCCTTAGGTTCGGTTACCGCCGGGGCTACCATCCGATACCAGCAGAATCCGGAGGCGCCCGATCGCATTTCGAAGAATGTGATCCTCTTCATCGCCGACGGCTTCGGTCCGGCCGGCGTCACACTGGCCCGGGAGTACCAGGCCTCCCGGCAACAGCCCTTCGTGCTGTCCTCGATCCTGCTCGGCACGGTCAGCACCGCGTCCGTTTCTTCCCGGATCACCGACTCGGCCGCGAGTGGTACGGCATTGGCCGCCGGCACCAAGACCAAAAATGGCTTGATCGCCATGGATAGCGACCTCCGGCCGGTCAGGACCATCCTGGAAGCGGCGGAGGATCTCGGTATGTCGACCGGACTCGTCGCGACCTCCAGCATCACCCATGCAACGCCGGCCGCCTTCTCCTCTCACGTGCCGGACAGGGGCATGCAGCAGGAGATCGCCGAACAACAGATCAATGCAGGAATCGAGGTACTCCTGGGAGGCGGACTTTCCGATTTTTTGCCGGAGAACAAAGGAGGGGCGCGTTCCGACGACCGAAACCTGCTCAAAGAAGCGGCCATGAAAGGCTACAAGGTGGTCACCAGTCCCTTGACGCTGGATAAGGTGGAAGAGGCACCGGTGCTCGGACTGTTTTCGTTCGGGCACATGCAGTACGAAATCGATCGCGTACCGGAAACGCAGCCTTCTATCGAGATGATGACGAGAAAAGCGCTCGGTCTGCTGTCGCAAGATGAAGACGGGTTTTTTCTCATGGTGGAAGCCAGCCGGATCGACCACGCGGCACACCTCAACGATCCGATTGCGCATCTGCACGATATTCTAGCCTATGAGAGGGCGCTCGATTTGGCCCTTCAGTTTGCCGGGGAGCATCCGGGCACCCTCGTCGTGTCGACCTCAGACCATGAAACGGGTGGGCTGGCGTTGGGTCGCGATGGGGTTTATTCGTGGGATCCCGAAGTGCTGGGGCAGGCGACCAGCTCCGTGTCGGGACTCGTGAATGCCGTCAGGGATGGCGGTCCGATTGGAAATATTATCCGGAAAGGTCTGGGAATCGATGACCTTACATCCATGGAAGAGGACCGTCTCAGACGTGCACATAGCGAGGGCAGCATTGAAGATTTTACCGAGTTGCTGTCCGAATTAATCAACAGCCGTGCAGGTCTCGGCTGGAGTACCACGGGACACAGCGCCGTGGATGTGCACCTGGGAGCGTTTGGTGCCGGATCGACGTATTTTGTAGGTCATCACGACAATGACGAACTGGGGCGACTGCTTGCGAAGATGCTGAATGTCGAGGTCGGCCTGATGTCCAGCAAACCGGCAGCGGCAGGAGCGCCTGGATAACGTTCTCCTGCTCAATGATTGGGTTTCAGACACCGATCGACGAAACGCCGCTCGTAGTCATTGATACGGAAACGACAGGATTGCGGGCGGGACGTGACCGCGTGATCGAAATCGGTGCCATTCGGCTCATCGGCGATTCTGTCGAAGAGCGTTACGAGACCCTGATCGATCCCCGGATCCCCATCCCGGCGAAGATTACCCGCCTGACCGGGATCTCTACTGACATGGTGCAGGGCGCTCCGGTCGCCGCCAGGGTTTTGCCGCTACTGGAGGATTTTCTCGACGAGGCGGTGGTTGTAGGACACAACGTCAAGTTCGATGTAGGATTCCTGGCCGCAGAGTTCCGCATGGCGGGGATGCAATATCCCGACAATCCCTCGATTTGCACGGCAAGGTTGGCAAGACGCATCCTTCGTGCCCTGCCTTCGCGCTCTCTCGCCGGCTTGAAGCGTCACTACGGCATCCGGGCGCGCGCCCATCGGGCAATGGATGATGCGCAGGCAACGGCACATGTCTTCAGAAAGCTCGTGCAGTCCATAAGAGCCGAGAGAGACCTTAGAACGATCGGTGATTTAATACGCTTGCAATACCTGCCGTATCGATCCACGCTCAAGGAGCCGGATTTCATTGAGCGTCTGCGTGCGTCACTGCGCGAACGGCTTCCGGAAGCGCCGGGCGTCTATTTCCACCGAAACGCAGCGGGCGAGCTGCTGTACATCGGCAAGGCCCGGAATCTCAAAAACCGGGTGCTTTCCTATTTTACGGCCTACGCGGCGCATCCGCCGCACATTCGCCGTCTGGTGCGTGAAGTGCGGGAAGTGACCTGGGAGGTTACGGACTCCGAATTGTCGGCACTGCTGCTCGAATCCAGACTGATCAAAGAGCTGCATCCGAAACTCAACCGCGCACAAACCACGTACCGCAACAAGCCGTATATCCGCATCGCACCCCATGAAAAGACACGAAAAGCCCGGCTGACGTATGAGCTCCGAACCGACGGTGCGGAATACTATGGACCGCTCGCCGGTCACCGTCAGGCTGAAGGACTACTGTCGCTGGCATCGGCACTCTACGGGTTGGAGGCGGAAATGGAGCCGGATGCCGGAGAGGCGGCAATCGACCCCCCACATAGTCCGCCGGCAAAACCAGCCGTCGGGGAAGTACCGAATCACCAAATTGGAGCGATCGGTCATCTTCGCAGGTTCCTCACGGGTGAGCACGAGGAAGCCGGCATACGTATCGAGGAGAGAATGAAGGAGGCGGCCGGGCAATTGCGCTTCGAAGAAGCGGCATGGTGGAAACGGAAACTCAGTCTGCTGGAATCGATCGAGCCTCGACAGTCGTGCATTGCCGCTCCCGTGCACGATCTCACTTGCGTGCTGATTCAACCGTCTTCAGACCGCACACGGGCGGAACTTTATGTGCTCGTGCGTGGCCACCTGGCTGAGGAGGCGTCCATACAAACGACGCTCGATGAAAAGACACGCCGGACGATCGGCACGCTCGTGGAACGGAACTTCCCGGGTGCCTCCGCGGTCGAGACCTCCTACGACAAACGGGCGCTCGATCGTGTGAGGATCATTACCGAATGGCTGGTCACCCATGCCAGGGAGTGCGTCCGAGTTGATTGGGATCCAGAAAAGTCGTCGATCGTGGACTTTACGCGGTGCCTGATCACCGCAGTGGCTGATATCGCTGCGCCTCGCAATAGGGAGTGAAGTGCCTCGAGTCGGAGCGGTCTGGGCATACGTGATTGCTATATCGACGAAAGAGAACGGCGAATGCCTGCCGGCAGCCTTGTCGGCACGTCCGGGTCTCGTGAGTCTGATGCGCATGAGCGCGCCCTCGCGGGAGAAACAGTATTTTCCGTGATTCAGGCAACAGACCAAACGGGATCATAAACCACCAAGGCTCTGGCGGCATGGAGGAGCGGACCGAGTTTTTCAGAAAACGAACGCCGGTTGAAGTTGTCGTTGACGCGTTTCGTTTTGTTTTCGCCAACGGCCGGATGGTCCTGGCAGGCATGCTTGCGGTGGCCGGCCCGATTCTTGTTGTATCGACCGCCGTGTTCTCCTGGTACTGGTTTGAGTTGGAGGAATTGACCGATCCTGGAGACATCGCCTCGGTGGTGTACGAAGCCGCATCGGAACCGGCATACTATGTCGTCGCCCTGACATCTCTGCTTGCGCAGGTTGTGCTCGTCGGTGCCATGCATGTATTCCTCATTCTTTATGTCGAAAACGACGAGCCGCCCACGGTGGGCACACTTTGGAATCGGTTCGTTAGCGAGATTGGTGTGATCCTGTCCACTGCCGCTACGGTCGTATTCATTTTTTTCGGTCTGGTCCTGCTCAACATCGTTCCATGCCTGGGCACCATCGCATTCGTGGCGTTTTCGCTCTATTTCGCCGTGGTGCTGATGCCGCTGCTGGTCATCCGCCTTTGGGAGCCATGTACGCTCGGGTCGGCCGTTCAGCGATGCAACGCCCTCGTGAGGCCATATTTTGTCGATACGCTGGCCGTCCTATCATTGGCCGCCGCTTTGTACACGCTCGCCGTG
>CAZIIP010000196.1:0-6878 GCA_964539455.1 uncultured Rhodothermales bacterium | reverse complement strand
GCCACCTTCGGCTGGGACAAGGACGAGGCGAAGGATCGGTTCGTCGACGTCGTTGAGGCCTCGGTCTCGGGTTTTCAATTGCCCTCCGGCGAGCAGGGAGCACAGCCCCGGATGGTTGCCGACAGGCCGAGCGGATGTGAGGACTGGCAGCCGGTGCTGGAAAACCGGCCAAAGGACCGCCCCTTCTTTTTGTGGCTGGCTGCGCTCGATCCCCACCGTGCCTACCAGGAGGGCGCGCTGGATCCTCCGCATTATCCTTCCGATGTGGTCGTTCCGGCCCATTTGCCTGATATACCCGAGGTGCGAGATGACTTGCAGATGTACTATGACGAGATCGGCAGGCTGGATGAATACGTCGGCAAGGTAATGGCCGAGCTGGAGAAGCAGGAGGTGGCGGATAACACGGTCATCTTCTTCATCAGTGACAACGGCAGGCCGTTTCCGCGCGACAAGACGACGCTGTTTGACGGTGGTATCAGAACGCCCTGGATTGTCCGGTGGCCCGGCGAGGTAGCCGGCGGCACCGTTTCTCACAGTCTTGTAAGTGCAATTGACCTCGCTCCAACGATGCTGGCACTTGCACGGATTGCGTCGCCGCCGGCGTCCATGGAGGGAGTGAGTATCCTCCCGGTATTGCGCGATCCGGCCACCAGCGTACGTGATGCCGTGTTTGCGGAGGACCACTGGCACGACTATGAGGACCACGGGAGGGCCGTCTTCGACGGTCGATACAAACTTATCCGTAATGACTATCCGGACCTGCCGGCCACACCGCCTGCGGACGCGGGCCGGAGTCCGACATGGCAGACCATGCGAAAGCTCCACGCAGAGGGCCGGCTGACGGATCTCCAGCAATACTGCTTTCGCTCGCCGAGAGCCCGCTATGCGCTTTTTGACCTCGCCTCGGATCCGGATGAGCAATTCAACCTTGTCGACGATCCGGCTTACGCACGGATCCGCTCACGGCTTATTGATACGTTGAACGCCTGGGCGACAGCTACCGGCGATTTTCTGCCGTCCGTCAGGACACCCGATGAGTTCGACCGGAAGACGGGTCAGCCCGACCACTCCGTCAGGATCCGCCCGCGGCCCTCAAAACTGGAGATGTATGGGACAAACGGGGCTTACTAGACATCGCCCGCATCGCAAGCTTGTTACAAAATGTCATAATAAGTCAGGTCTTCATCAGTCCTACACATCTCCTACTTGCGATCTTCTCGCATCTTCCGTTTCTCCTGTTGATATTTAATATTGACCCTTGCCGAAGTATCGGATCCCCCCTTAGGTCTTCAGCAACTGACGAAAGGCTACCGAGCTGGCAGGTCGACAATCGCCAATGATATCAGCAGATTGATAAAGCATATGAGGTCCACCATGTACACGAATCGATGGTTTATTGCGTCCTTGCTGGTCGTATTGTCCTGCGCTTTAATGGCGCCGGCGTCGAATGCGCAATACAGGGAAGTACTCTTCACCCCTTTGAAAATCGACGGTCCTGCCGACGATCCGGCCAATGACAGCTATTGGTTCGGCCCGTTCTGCGAAACAGCATCCGTGCTGGATGCGGATGGTGACGGCGACCTGGATATCGCAGCCTGCCGTAACTGGTATGAAGCGCCTCACTGGATCAAACATCCCGACTTCAGGGACGGTGCGGAAGTCAACGGTCCGGAAACGGAGAGCAACAGCGAGTTTTCGCTCGATGTGAACAAGGACGGTCGTCCTGATGTGGTTGCCTCCGGATGGATGTTCATGAAGGGCGTCTATTGGTACGAAAACCCGGGTGAATACGAGAAGGCGGTACTGACGAGAGAGCGGCCGGATGCCGTAGCCACCAGGATGATTAACGACGAGACGGTCTGGCCGTCCCACAAGGTGCACCAGGCCTTCAACATGGAAGGCGTAATCCATGGGGACATCGACGGTGACGGAGATGAAGACATCCTGGTAAACCATTGGAGCTTTTACGAGGGCCAGGCGATGACCTGGCTGGAGCACATCGACGAGCCGCCGTACCTCATCGAACACGAGGTCGGGACGGAAGGCGAAGTGCACGGAAATGGTCTGGGTGACATCAACATGGACGGGAGAATGGATATTGTCACTCCGGTCGGTTGGTACGAGCAACCGGAGGACGATATAGATGGTGAGTGGCCGTTCCACGACGACTACCGGTTCAAGCCGGCCCATGTCGATCCGGACGCGACCCGGTATTCATCGGCGGCTGCTCATCCCTTCCTGGTGCATGACGTCAACGAGGACGGGCTGAACGACCTCATCATCGCATCGGCGCACACCTACGGTGTCGCCTGGCTGGAAAACAAGGTGGACGCCAACGGTGAGCGTTCGTTCGAGCACCATTTCGTCGAAACCGATTACAGCGTCTTCCACACCATGGCGCTCGGTGATCTCAATGGAGATGGGAAGGACGATCTGGTGATCGGAAAAAGAATGTTTGCCCACTATGGACCGGACGACGGGGCATACGAGCCCAGTGTTGTGTTCTGGTACGATATCAAAGGTGGGGAATTTGAGCGGCACATCCTTTCCTACAATCACCTGCCCTATTTCCCGGACGAAGGCGGCATTAACCCGGCTCCGAATTCATTTATCGGGGTGGGAATGAAGATCAATATTGCGGATATGGACGGCGATGGGGATAACGATGTCGTGCTTGCAGGCAAGGGAGGGCTCTACCTGATGGTGAACCAGGGAAGTCCTCCGACGGAAGGAACACGTGACCGGTTGCCGTCCTACGACACGTATGCTACCTGGCGCTCATGGGGGGCATACGAAGAGCTGTTTAACGGCAAAGACTTCACCGGCTGGGAGGTCCCGGAAGGCGACGGCGGACACTGGAAGGTCGAGAATTTCGTAATCGATTACGATGCCTTGTCCGAGGCCGAAGACAAAAATCTGTGGACGGAAGAGGAGTTCTGCAACTACAATCTCCATATCGACTGGAGATTCAAGGAGGCTTCCGGACTCTTCGACACGCCGACCATCCTGCCCGACGGCTCCTACAAAACCGACGAAGACGGCAACATCATTACGGAGCCGATACCCAATGCCGATTCCGGTGTCTTCCTCCGAGGTCCCGGGCACCAGGTGAATCTCTGGAATTGGCCGGTAGGTTCGGGTGAGCTCTGGACGGTAAGGAATAATACCGATCTCTCGGGCGAGCAACGGGCGGCAGCCGTTCCGAAGATGAAAGCCGACAATCCGATCGGAGAATGGAATTCGATGGACATCAAGCTGGTCGGCGACCGGGTTTCGGTGATGCTGAATGGCCACTGGGTCATCGAAGAGGCCGTCATTTCCGGCGGGAAACTTGCATCGACGAGCACCGATGAAAACGGAAATATGGTCATTACGACCTCACCGGTCGATCCGCTGCCCGAGTGCGGGCCCATCGGTCTGCAGCACCACGGCGGCATCGATCCGGAGACCGGCGAAATGATCCCGACCTCGAGCCTCGTGCAGTTTCGGAACATCTGGGTCGACCCGATTGAAGAGGGAGAGGAGGAGACCTCCTCGGCAGCCGAGGGGGAATGGAAGACATTGTTTAACGGTGAAGACCTGACGGGCTGGATTACGGGCGAGGACAACAAATTTGCAGTCGAAAACGGCGAACTGACCGTAAAGCGTGAAAATCCGGATGGCCGTGAGTACAACCTTTCCTACTTGTGGACGGAAGATCGATATGACGATTTTGTGCTGGAACTTGAATTCAAGGTCATTGAGGGAACGAACAGTGGTGTCTTCTTCCGCACGGACGACATCATGGATCCGGTCTACACCGGTCTCGAGGCGCAAGTGAGCAGTTCAAGGTCCGGTCCGATTCGGAAAGGATCGGTTGGCGGTGTTTATGATCTCCAAGAGCCGAGCGTCATTGCCGTTAATCCCCCGGGTGAGTGGAACACCTATCGTCTCACCTGCGACGGCAGCCGGATCATAGTAGAGCTGAACGGGGTGACGACCGTCGACATGGATATCGCGCGCTGGCGCACGCCAAACATGAATCCCGACGGAACCTGGAACAAGTTTGCCACACCGGGAGCAGCCTTCCCGCGTGAGGGACATATCGGTCTCCAGGACCATGGTCGTCCGGTCTGGTACCGCAATATTCGGATTCGGGAATTGTAAGACAAGGAAACCCGGATTTCGGATGGCGTGTTCCGGAATCCGGGTTGCCTGTTCCGCAGTGTCTCGGGATGCAGGTTTCGGGTTTTGGGAAGTGACGGCTGCGATTGGATTAAGGGCTCAGAACAGATGGCTGGTTTCTTGTTTCTCTTATGTAAAGAAGCAAGTCCGATCTGTGTTTCTGGATGAAGGTTTTCTATCCGGTCATGCCGATGTCCGGTTTATGCTGATTTTTCTTGCCCTGAAGCCGATCTCTTACAGGGGCAGATAGAACAAAGGAATCCAGGAGGCTGTCGGCCTTTCGGCGTAAGTTCCTTAATTACAGCAATTCCGCCACGGCGCTGATCGCATGTAAGTTCAATAAAACTCCGAATGAGAACCCTCCGTCCGGAGGCACTTCCCTGAGCCGGTTCGTGTGGTGGCGGACCGGCTTGTTTTTGTGTGGGGGTGTGGAGGTGTTCTCGGTCCGAGATTAACTCAGCGCCCTCCGCGGCACTGCGAAAGACCATTGAGCAGCTCATGATATCTCACGCGGAGACGCAGGGGTCGCAGAGAGTCAATTCTGATCGATACCTGGGTAAATACGATTTCCGGAACCAGGAACCTGAATTCCCATTGTCACTTCGGTTACATTATAGTTTATCCGAATAGTTTATCCGACGACAATCGAACTTTGTCCACCACACGAACACCTGGTAACCGACACCATGAAAAACTTCCGTCATCTCATTTTGATCACCGCTATTCTGGGCCTCATTTTTGCCGGTTGCGCTCCGCAAGAGGTTGAAGAAGAGGAACCCTCGCCCACGGCGGTAGATATGGAATCTCTCGAATTTGTCTCGCTCTTCAACGGTACCGACTTCACCGGGTGGGCTGTCCCGGACGGCGACAACGGGCACTGGCAGGTCATCGACGGTGTTATCGATTACGATGCCGAAAGCGAAGCCGAGGGCAACAAGAGCCTCTGGTCAGAGCAGGAGTACACCGATTTTGTCCTGAAAGTCGACTGGCGCATCAAGGAGACGCCCTGGAGCAATCCGCGTGTACCGCTTATCCTGCCCAACGGTGACCACAAACTGAATGAGCACGGCGAGGAGATCAGAATGATCGTCCCCGACTCTGATTCCGGGATCCTCTATCGCGGACCCGAAGGCCAACAGTCCAACATCTGGTGCTGGCCGATCGGATCGGGCGAAGTCTATGGTGTCCGAATGAACAAGGAGAACTCCCAGGAAATTCGCGCCGGCGTAACGCCGAAAACCAACGCCGACAACCACATCGGCGAGTGGAATACGCACATTATTACCGTGGTTGGCGACTATCTGACGGTCAACCTGAACGGCAAGGAGGTCATCAAGGATGCCTTCATTCCGGATCTGCCGGCCTCCGGGCCTGTCGGTCTGCAGCACCACGGCGGCAAGAACGAGGAAGGCGAATGGGTGAGTCCTCCGAGTCTGGTGCAGTTCAGGAACGTCGAGATAGCTGAGTTATAGCCATATTAACCGTCTGCGCATGTGCGTGGATGAATCGTTGACTCCGGTTTCGACGTTCAGGAGTTCCTGATTGTCTGCGCATGCGCGTGGATGCTTCGCTCCGGATTTTGCATTCCGGATGCCGCAACACCAATTTTGAGAGAATGGAAATGAGAAAGGCACGCACGTTACCCGGCATGTCACGCCGGGATTTCCTCGGTAAATCAGCGGCAGCCGCAGCGGCTGCAACCATCGTGCCCCGGCACGTACTCGGTGGACCTGGATATGTCGCGCCGAATGACGTGATCACGATGGCCATGATTGGCGTCGGCGGACAGGGTACGTACGACATGCGTCAATTCATGCAGAACGAGGCGGTTCGAATAGTCGCAGTAGCCGATCCGGTCGATGTGGCGGATTACAGCGAAACCTACTTTCGCATGCCCCGTGGCCGTCTGCCTGCCGTAGAGGCGGTTCGCGAATTTTACGCCGATGCGCTCGAAGACGGTACATACTCGGGCTGTAATGACTACCTCGATTACCGGGACATGCTGGAGCAGGAGTCGGACATCAACGCCGTTTGTGTCAGCACCACTGATAACGTTCATGCCGTGGCATCGATGGCGGCCATCAAGTTGGGGAAACACGTCTACACCCAGAAGCCGATGGCGCACGATATCTACGAAGCACGGGCGCTGGCTGAGGCGGCGAAAGAGTACGGCGTCAAAACACAGATGGGCAACCAAGGCCATGCCGAGGAAGGTATCCGGCTACTGGAAGAGTGGTTCCTTGACGATGCTATTGGTGAGGTCCGCGAGGTGCACTGCTGGACCAACCGTCCCATCAACAACTGGCCGCAGGGCGTAGAGCGGCCGACCGAAACACCTCCCGTTCCGGATACAGTCGACTGGGATCTTTGGCTTGGTCCGGCGCCGCAACGCCCGTACCATCCCTCTTACATTCCGTTCTTCTGGCGGGGTGTGTGGGACTTCGGGACCGGCGTTATGGGAGACATGGGTTGCCATGTCATGGACATTCCGATCACGGTCCTCAAGCTGGGCCATCCCCGCACCGTCGTCGCCAGCTCGACGCCCGTAAACGATCACTCGGCGCCGCTGGCGAGTCTGGTACAGTATGAATTTCCGGAGCGCGATGGTCTGCCACCCGTCACCATGACCTGGTATGACGGCGGACTTCAGCCGCCACGTCCCGAGGAGATGGATGCCGACGATGAGCTTCCGTCGAGCGGAACGCTGTTTGTCG
>CAZIIP010000195.1:0-6936 GCA_964539455.1 uncultured Rhodothermales bacterium | reverse complement strand
ACGGAGCACCCTTCCTCTTTGACGGCGGCAGAGCGATCCGAACGCGCCTCGCTTGCGGCCTGAGCTATGCACCCTCGTCCATGTTCCGGCTTTTCGGCGACCTGGGAGTCAATGTTGAGAATGGAGATTCCGAATCGTCGGGTCGCACGCTGACGTTTGCCGGATCGGTCGCACTTCGGCTCTTTCCAGGCCGGCTCGACTTCGTGCTATGGTAGCTCCGCTCCACCACTACTGCTCATATGCCCAATTTTCCCTGAGAGCTGAAAACAATGCCGTCACATTTTCAACAGGGATACGGGACTGGATATTATGGACATTGTTAAAAACATATCCGCCGCCATTTTTAAAAACATCGAGATTTGATTCCACTTCCTCTTTTACTTCATCGACGGAGCCAAACGGCAATGTTTTTTGTGGATTGATCGCACCACCCCAGAAAACGAATTTGTTTCCATATTCTTTTTTAAGAAATTCCGGTGACATTCCTTTTGCGGATATTTGAACGGGATTTAGAATGTCTATCCCCGCCTCGTGGAAATCATCGAGAAATTTGACGATTGATCCGCAGCTGTGATAAAACGTTTTCCAATTCGTATGCGTATGCACCCAGTCGTTCATCTTTTTGTGCAACGGCTTGTACAATTCCCGGTAGGCGGCGGGTGAAGTAATGGGACCGTTCTGGCTCCCGAAATCGGTACCGCTCATCACGACCACATCGATACGGTCGCCGACCGCCTCTCGATACATCTCGAGATTTTTCATTTGCAACTCGAACTGATGTCCGAATATGTCGCGGATATAGTCCTTCCTCGTTACCAGAGACATATACCATTCGTCTTCTGCGCGTACACCTTTGGGATATGGGACATTGGGTCCCGGGACCATGGCAATATCTCCGAAACCCGCCCCCCAGAAATTACCCAAAAGTGCATAGTCCGTATTTTCGAATACCCACTTTGACGTTTCTTCGAGATACCTCAAATCCTCATCGGAATACAACGCGAATGTTTGATCGACCCATTCTTTTGGATCAAGCTTGTCCTCCTCAATGGGCTCTTGTCTGACGATGGTATCAAAATAGTAACCATCTTTGGGTAATAGACCCGACGGTGGTGCGCTTCGATCTCCTTTCGGGTATTGAACGATGTCTCCATTTTCCAGCACATCGTATTCAAAATTCCCGGATATTTCGACCTCGGTTCCGTCAAATAGCGTAAAGGGTTTCCATTTTTCGTTTTTGTATCCGAAAATGGTGGTCGGCAGCTGAATTCCGTAGGTGTCTACACCGAGCGCGGTTTTGACCGCGTCTTCAACCTCCGCCAGCAGTTGAAAAGGATCGTATATCCTTACTCTGCCGTCGCTGATACCCAACGCCTGCTTGAGTTTTGCATAGGTACTTGCCTGCACGCCCGTGACGAGGGTACTGCCGAGATCGACCGGCACCCTATCCGGCTCCTGGTGATTGATGGCTAGACGGACTCTCTCACGCGATGTCATTCCGGATCCTCCTGGCTAATGATGCTGTCTGGTTGTTGGTGTCGTGATGAAATCTAACATGTGAGATGGCTTTTTGCCTTGACGGCAACCCTTGTCAGTGCAGGCTTGTTGTCGTTTGCACGCTCCTGCGTCTTTCCTGGAGTGATTCCCACGGTACCACAAACGCCCGCTCCGCCCAGACATCGTACAACGTGGCCAGGCTGTCGGCAAGCTCCGTCCTGACGTTTTTGAGATTGTTCAATTCGGTTCGGTCTGCAACCATGTCATACAACTCCCAATCTCCGTCATATGCAGAGACAAGCTTCCATCGTCCCGAACGAACCGCGCGATTGCCTTCATGCTCCCAGAAAAGGTTTCTTTCACCGATCTTGCTTCCGTCGATCACCGGCAGCAGGCTGGTTCCCTCCATTTCGACGATGTCCTCGCCATTGTACCGCTCCGGATACGTTGCATCGGAAGCCTCTGCAAAGGTCGCCATCAGATCGATGAGGTGGCCGATGTCGTCAACCAGAATACCTTCTTCGCCCATACGTGCCGGCCAATGTATAATCAGGGGAGAGGCGATTCCCCCTTCGTGTACCCAATGTTTGTAGCGCCTGAACGGCGTATTGGATGCGTGTGCCCAGTGCGGACCGTAGCTTTGGTAACTGTCTTCCGGGCCGGGCATGCGGTCGAAATCGTTTCCTATGGCAACGGGTTCGCCGTCACGCGTCGAGTCCGGTAAGAACAATCCTCTCCACTCCGGCGTGAGGACCTCGGCACAGCCGCCGTTATCTGCAAGAAATACAAGCAAGGTGTTCTCCTCCTGGCCGGTCTCGCGTAACGTTTCGACAATGCTCCCGATACCCTGATCCATCCGATCGACCTGTGCGGCATAGACCTCCATTGCACGCTCATACCACGCCTTCTCGTTCTCGGGGATTTCGGTCCAGGCCGGGACCACCGGATCACGCGGTGCAAGGGGCCACTGCTCCCGCACAAGACCCGCTTGTATCATCCGTTCGCGTCTTTCTTTACGAATGGCATCCCACCCCCGATCATATTCCCCTTCATACCGGGCGATATCCTCTTCGAGCGCGTGTAGTGGCCAATGCGGTGCCGTATAAGAGACGTAAAGGAAGAACGGTTCATTTTCCACAGCTTCCGCGGCGTGGTCCCTGATGAAGGACACCGCATTCGTACTAATGGCATCGGTATAGTAGAAAGGATTGGTCGGCGGTTCAATCGGCGTATTTCCGGAGGTGAGTGTCACGGGATCGTAAAAGCTCCCTGCTCCCAGAATCGTCCCGAAAAACCGGTCGAATCCACGCTGCAGCGGCCAGTTGTGTTTGGATGTACTTGAAGAATCTCCCGTCCAGAATCCCATCTGGTTGGTGACGTGCCACTTGCCCGACATATAGGTCGCGTATCCTGAAGCGCCCAAAACCTCGGCAATGGTAACGGCCTGACGGCTGAGATCGCCACGGTATCCTCTCAGACCGTCATCACTTGTCATGTGTCCGATACCTGCCTGATGCGGATAGAGGCCGGTAAGGAGTGAAGCCCTTGTAGGACAGCAGCGGGCGGCGTTGTAGAAATGCGTAAAACGGACCCCTTCGTCCGCCAACCGCTGAAGATTCGGCGTCCTGATTTCTCCGCCGTAGGGAGCAATGTCCGAGTGGCCCATGTCGTCGGCCATAATGAGGACGATGTTGGGACGGCCGGTCTTCTCCGAGACACAACCCGCAATCAAGAGTGGAAAAACGATAATGCTCAACAGGTGACGGTTATTCATGCCGACGATACGATTGGTACGGGATTCCCAGCGAACCTGAACAATGTAGCACATGCCGGCGACATGCCGGATACAGGTTTTTCGCATTTCGAGTAGATTGATGCGGTGTTTGTCCGTTCATTTGTTACGTTAGTTCTCTGAATACCACCACCGTACCCAAATGACGATGAAACGGCTTTCGAGACGAAGGCGTAAACGGACCGCACAGGCCCGAAGAAAAGCTGCCGATTTGGCGAGCCCGGCGAACCATGGGCTAAAACCGGGCATGCCGGAGATTCAACAAACCGCGATCAACACCTTCCTACGTATTGATAAACCAAACGGAAAGATGAACAAGCTTAATCGCCGCGATTTCTTCAAGGGTACCCTGGCTGCCGGAGCCGCCAGCGCCGTAATGGGACCCCGATCCGCCCATGCCGAACCGTCGCTTTCCGAGACGCCTGCAGTAGAGCCGCTGCGGATCTCCATTTTATCATATGCCTTCCACGGCCTTCTTCGCGAGCAACGAATGAATGTCTTCGGCTACCTCGAGTCGTGCAAGTACCGGTACGGCTTGAACGCCGCCGACGTCTGGAACGGCTTTTTTCCCTCAACCGACGAGGATTTCATCGCGAAGGTAAAGGATGCGATCGTGCAGCGCGAACTCGTTTTGGCGGACCTCTGCTGCGACCAGTGTCATGTATGGGATGACGACGAGGAAGTACGGGCAAACAACTACGAGAACGCCAAGCGCCACCTTGAAATAGCCGACACTCTCGGCGCACGGTTCGTGCGCATCGACGCCGGTAGCCGAAGCGAAACGTGGAATGACGAGATGTTCGACCATATCGTGATGCGCTTCAAGGAGTATGCCCAGTTTGCGCATGACAACGGGTTCAAGGTTGGAGCGGAGAACCACTGGGGCCCGGAGAAAAAATGGTCGGAGATGAAGCGGCTCATTGAAGCGGTCGACCATCCGGGACTGGGTTTGTCTTGTCACCTCGGGTCGTGGGAGGGCGACGAAGAGGCGAACCGCATCGCCGACAAGGAGGCGGCACCGTATGTGAGCCACACCCACATCGACTGGCGGCGCTGCACGGGTCCGGAGCTTCACGAAAAGCTGGCGAACCTCTGGGATATCGGATACGAGGGATATTACAGCGTGGAGCACCACACCGGGCAAAACGAATACAAGGAAGTGGCCATCCAATTGGCCATAGTGCGTCACAAGCTGAAGGAATTCCGTGATCACGGAACGCAGGCCGAGGGACGAGAAATAGGCAAACTGCCGATCTGGCGCAGCAGTCCGAATGCCGGCATGTGATCGCCCGGAAAACGCCCGAACGAACGTCTGATCACTAGCAAAAACCCGACCGTGATGCGACCCGCGGCCGGGTTTTTTTATGAGCTAGTTCAATCCTCTGCGGGCAAGCATCGGTTCAACGCTTGGTTCGGCACCCCGGAATCGACGGTAGAGTTCCATCTCATCGACGGCGCTCCCACGCTCAAGAATCTCTTGCCTGAAAGCGCTCGCCGTTTCGGGATCGAAGATGTCGCCGCTCTCCTTGAATGCTTCGAATGCGTCGGCATCCAGCACTTCGGCCCAGATATAGGAGTAGTAGCCCGAGGAATATCCCCCGGAGAAGATGTGGGCGAAATAGGTACTGCGGTACCTGCTCGCGATCTCGGGAATCAGACCGATGCCATTTAGCGATCGCCTCTCGAATGCCGACACATCGGTTGCGTTCGTATCCGTCCGGGTGTGCCAGTCCATGTCGAGAAAAGACGCGGCTACATATTCGGTCGTCGCGAATCCCTGGTTGAATTGCTTGGCGGCCTCAAGCTTGTCCAGCAACTCCTCCGGAATCGGCTCACCGGTTTCGTGATGCCGGGCATACGACTGGACGACTTCGGGATGTAGCGCCCAGTTTTCCATGATCTGGGAGGGCAGTTCCACAAAATCGCGCGAGACGTTCGTGCCCGATGTCCGCTCATAGTTTCCTTTGGCCAGCAAACCATGCAATGCATGGCCAAACTCGTGAAACAGTGTGTTGACTTCGTCGACGCTCAAAAGCGACGGCTTGTCGGCCGTAGGTTTGGTGAAATTGCCCACGTTGTAGATGACGGGACGAATTTCTTCGCCGTCTCTCACGGACTGTTCCCGGAGGTTGCCCATCCAGGCGCCACCCCGCTTGCTTGCCCGGGGGAAATAATCGACGAACAGCACGCCCAGATGCAAATCGTCCGCATCGCGCACCTCATACGCAGTTACCTCATCGTGGTAGCGGGGTGCGTCGGGCAGTTCGACGAATTGCAGGCCGAATAGCTTGCCTGCCACATCAAACGCCCCCGACTTGACGGCTTCCAGCTCGAAGTATGGTCGCAGCATCTCCTCATCCAGATCAAAGCGGGCCTTTTTCACTTTCTCCGCATAGTACCACCAGTCCCATGGAGTGAGTTGAAATTCTCCACCCTCCGCATTGATGATCGCCTGCATCTCGTTGACTTCTTCCTGAGCGCGCTCCAGTGCAGGTGTCCAGATTCGCTCGAGCAAATCATAGACGGCATCAGGCGTTTTAGCCATGTTGTTTTCCAGCACGTATGCGGCATGGGTGTCGTATCCCAGAAGATTCGCACGCTCGACGCGAAGCGAAGAAATCTCCGACACGATCTCTTTGTTGTCGTATTCGTTGTCGTTATTCCCCCGGTTGATGTACGCCGTATAGATTTGCTCCCTCATTGAGCGGTTGTCGGAATACTGCATAAACGGCCAGATGCTGGGGCTGTGCAACGTGAACACCCACTTGCCCTCGTGCCCCCGCTCGACGGCCGTCTCCGCCGCAGCGGCAATGACCCCGTCAGGCAACCCTCCGAGATCGGCCTCATCCTCGATGACCAGCTCGAATGCATTGGTTTCCGCGAGCACATTTTCACCGAACTGTAGCGACAGCAGGGACAATCGCTCATTGATCTCCTTGAGCCGCTCCTTGGCCTCGGGCTCGAGCGCCGCTCCGTTCCGAACAAAAGATCGGTACGTTTTCTCCAGTAGTGTCTGTTGCTCTTCCGACAGATCGAGGCGATCACGCTGTTCGTAGACGCTGCGCACGCGTTCGAAAAGCGTTTCATTGAGCATGATCTCATCCTCGTGCCGCGAAAGCATCGGAGAGAAGTCCCGCGCCATCGCCTGCATCTCATCGCCGGTATTCGAACTGTTCAGCGCATAAAACACGGACGTCACCCGGGAAAGAAGCACACCTGACTCCTCGAGTGTCTCGATGGTGTTTTCGAAGGAAGCCGCCTCGGTGGATTCGGTGATCTCCCGGATCTCCGCACGATGCCGTTCGATCGCCCCCTCCATTGCCGGCGGATAATCGGTCAATTCGATTTCTTCAAAAGGAGGCACTCCAAAGGGCGTATTCCAATCGACAAGCAGTGGATTGTTCATTTCGCTTCCGTTTCCACAAGACATAAGCAGAAAAGCGGCAAACAGTACTGCTCCGAAATTGATTCTGGTCATCGGACTGGTGGTTATATGTCTTTTCGGTTGAACAATGGGCCTGCGCGCCGAGATTTTCAGTCGGGTTTCGCCGGACCAATCGGTAATCTTCAGGTCTCGAAATGAACGCCATCTTTTTCCAGGGCGTCCCTCAGCGTGCCATATGCCAATTCGCGCAACGACTTCCCGG
>CAZIIP010000194.1:0-6974 GCA_964539455.1 uncultured Rhodothermales bacterium | reverse complement strand
GCGACGACTGGGATCCTTCCCGGTCGGTCGTGCGCTATTTGCCGCTTCAGGCCTCCGTGGGTGACTACGCGTTTTTTATGCGCAAGGAGGCGATCGAGCTGGAGTTCGAGGAGAAAAGGTACCTCATCGTCGCGCACCACCAGATCGTCGCGCTCGTGCGCGCACAGCCGGACGAGCGGGAGCTTTATGGATCGTAATCACGCAGTCGGATTGTTCGTTGTGCACGGGGCGCCATCGCCGGCGGCACAACGCGATAACCTGCGGGAAACGCGCCGGAAGCGCCTGCCTTCTCTACAATCAGGCCGGACGCAACGCTTCCGATGCAAACGATTCGATGCCGCCGTCCTTGAATTTGACCCAGACGACCGACCGGAAGATATCGACCTTGCACACCAGCCCTTTGCCCTTTTCGGTCACGATTAACTTTCCGACCCGGGGCAGGTGTTTCATCGCTTCGACATAGAGTTCTAGTTCGTAGTTGAGGCAACACTTGAGCCTGCCGCACTGGCCGCTCAGCCGCTGTGGGTTCAGGGGCAGATCCTGCGTTTTGGCGGTCTGCATGGCTACGGGTTTGAAGCCGTGCAGCCAGGAGGCGCAGCACAGCTCGCGCCCGCACGATCCGGTTCCGCCGATACGTCCGGCCTCGTCTCGTGCACCGATCTGACGCAGCTCGACCCTGGTCCTGAATCGGCCGGCCATTTCTCTGACGAGCTTCCGGAAATCGACACGACATTCGGCGGTGAAATACAGGGTCACCTTGTTGCGATCGAATTGCCACTCGGCATCGGCGATCTTCATGGCCAGGCCGTAGCGGGCGACCATTTCGCGTCCGATAGTGAAGGCTTCAGCCTCCTTTTCCCGGTTGGAGCGGTATTTCGCGAGGTCCTCTTCTCCGGCACGGCGCACGATTTTCGGAAGGACGGACGGGTCCGTGCCGCTGTCCGCGCGGAGGCGCAAACGGACGAGTTCGCCTCTAAGGTGCACGAAACCGAGGTCGATCCCCCGGTCGGCCTCGACAATGACAGCGTCTCCAATTGCCAGGTCCGCCAAGCCGCCTGTGGCGTAAAAATCGGTTCGTCTTCCCTTGAACCGCACCTCGACGACGTTTGGATCGCCCGCGTACGCCGCCGGTTCCAAATCGGCCAGCCAATCGATAGCCCGCACCGACGGACATGATGCACAACCGGTGTAGCAACCCGTTTCTCCTTCCCGCATACCTGCTGCTTCAACCATCGTACCTCAATCTGAAAGACAATTCGTGCTCGGCCTGAATGTAGCGATTGGAGCGCGGTCTTGCATCTATCCGGCGTAATTGCCGACCAGGGACACGGGAAGCGTCGCTTCGGCATCGCCTCGCATGGCACGTGCCAGTTGTTGCGAGAGTACGAGCAGGAGCAGGCTGACGTGGATATTTCGCTCGACGAGCCGGAGGGCCTGTTCCGTGAGACGCACCATTACCGACAGCTTCGCGTCCGGGATATTCACGCAGAAATTCGAGATGGTTTCACGCTGGTCGATGTTGACGATATTCGCTTCATCGCCTTCGACGCGGAACAGCAAGAGATCCCGGATCCACTGGAGCATCAGTGCCAAAAAGCCCTTCACCTGTTCACGGCCGGTGCGGGAAATCGATTCCGCCAGATCCATAATGTGGTCTGCGTTTTGGACGTAGGAATAGCGCAGGAAGTCTACCACGACGTCCCGGCGTTGCAGCATGTCTTCATCGGTCGCGAGACCGATCGCGCGCGTGTAGGATCCCCCGGACATCCGAGCCAGTACGGAGGCCGGCGCCTGATCGAGCGATTTACGTTCAACCAGTGCCGCCTCGATCTGTCTGATTGAGAGACTGTCGAACCGGACGTGCTGGCAGCGGGACAGCACGGTGGGCAGCAGACGATCCGGCCGTGCCGTTGTCAATATGAATACCGTATCGGGAGTGGGTTCTTCCAGAAGTTTCAGGAAGGCGTTGGCCGCTTCGACGCGCAGGGCGTCGGCGTCGATCACGACGGCGACCTTGTATCGGCCTTCGTGCACCTTGTAGCTGAGGGTGCGGCGGAGTTCTTCATGGATTCTATCGACCGAATAGCGCGCCTGTTTGTTGGAACTCTTGCCGTTATCGCTCAGGGACGGCCGGCGGATGTAGTCGATCTCTTCGTACGGATTCTCCCCTATCAGGCGAAGCCGCTCTCCGATGTCCTCTTCGGGGGTATCCTTCGGATAGGGAAACAGCACCCGGACGTCTGGGTGGATCAGCTTTTTGACCTTGTGACAGGCGTTGCAGGTGCCGCAGGGTTCGTCGCCGCCGGCTTCGCATTCGAGTGCCATAGCAAACGCCAGCGCGGCGGCGCGTTTGCCGCAGCCGTGGGGTCCGCGGAACAGGTACGCATGGGCCACGCGTTGTGCTGCGATGGACCGGCGGAGCGTCTCGACGACGCGATTTTGACCGATAACGGACGACCAGGACACGGGATGGACCTCTGAAGGCACGGATATTCACAAATGCTTCGGACATGCAAGATCGGAAAATGAGGGACGTCTCGAAACCCTGTTGCGTAAGAAAGGTCTAATTGCGCCTGCACAATCAGGCTTGTAGATTGTAATTCTCTCGGCGGGGTAGCTCAGGTGGTTAGAGCGTCGGATTCATAACCCGGAGGTCGAGGGTTCGAGTCCCTCTCCCGCCACGCGAATTTGCCTCTCTCGGAAAATTTCGGGAGGGGCTTTTTGGTCTTATAAACCGGTTCCCGGGTGGAAGCAGGGTGCTGGTGTATTGGGAGGTGACACTCGCTGCACACGTCGGCGCCGAATAATTTTTGTCACAGAACGAAACGAATCGGCGAAACCGGTGGGTGTAGGATTTCTCGTCAAAGCGTGAGTCGCCCGGGCGACGACATGCTTGGCGGGCCGATGCAAGAAGCCTCGGCGTGTGAGCGCCCGGCAGATTCGAAGCGATCTTACGCTAGATGCGCAATCGGAAGCACCATCGCGCCAAAGCTGCATGCTGTGCCGACGGAGTGCTATACCGATACGGTGCTATATGGAAAGTGTCCATTTAGCACCGCATGTTTTAGACACAAGGCGCTGCCGTCATTAAGTTTGGCCTAACAGTAAATCATGCTATGCCGACGAGAACGGATGCACGTCTTCCAGGAAGTCACATTGACGGAGGAGGGCGTGAAAGGCGTCCTCATCCCGGGTCCGGAGGGATTCGCGCTCGAAGCCGCCCTGAACGGTGGGCGGCTCATAGATACGGTAAACGAAGCAGGACGGGCCTTTCCGCTTGAGCTGTCACGCATACCGAGCCTGCCGGAGCCCCGCGATCGCGAAGCCGCGTGGGCCCAGGACTTCGGCGATTTGTCATCACGGGCCGGGGCACTTTTTCCGCAGGCATCGCGCATGTGGCCCGCTTCGCCCGCCACCTCGGCCTGCTCGCCAACCGGCAGCGGAAGGACAACCTTGCGCTGTGCCGGCGTCTTATTGCGGCGCGAACGGATGGAACAAGGGTCATGGAGGTGTCATCGCACGCCCAGATCGAGGAGCCGTCGACCCTCGACGACCGGTGTCCGCGCTGGGCGCTCGGCCATATGGTCATCTTCGCCGAGGTAACGCCGTCGAGAGCCGGTCCTACCCTCCCCAAAGGGGCGTTCTGCCATGCGTGAAAACCGAGACCAGTATCGGCGAATTCAGGCCGGCCTCAAAGGCTGCTGCTCCGAGGCCCCGAAGAGCTACGTCCAGACGCCGAATAATCCGTCGGCAACGCATCACATAGTAGCGCAGCGCGGGGCACTATCGGCAGCTTCTTCCTGCTCTCGGCCGTCGTCTGATTCCATCACGTCAGTCCCGAGCCGAGCCATCCCCTCGCTGGCTCGATACAATTACAATAGCTAACACCACCAGCGGCTTCGTTCAACCGAGTCGTGTCCGGAATGGCACAACCGTACTGCGGTTCGTTTGCGACATGCCTATCATACCACTCCGGACACAGTCCTGTTCGTCAGGCTCTTAAACATCACATCAGAGGAGTGTTAATGACAGATTTGTTTGATATTACTTTCCCAGTTTCGGGTGTAACAACATGGGTATTTATTCCGCCGTTGGTCGCCTTTGCTATATCATTTTTTACATCGATGGGCGGAGTATCGGGTGCTTTTGTGCTGCTGCCGTTTCAGATGAGTGTATTGAACTATACAACACCGTCAGTAAGCGCCACTAATCAGTTATTCAACATTATTGCCATTCCGAGCGGAGTATGGCGGTATGTAAAAGAAAAACGCATGGTTTGGCCTCTGACATGGGCTGTGATAATCGGGACTTTGCCGGGTGTGTTAATCGGTGCATGGATTCGGCTGGAATATCTTTCTGATTCAAAAGATTTCAAATTTTTTGCAGGATTTGTATTATTGTATATAGGCATAAAACTGTTCTCAGATATAATCAAACGGAAAGAGGCTGTTCAGAACAACGAATCTGCAAATGGCAAAACAGATTTTGTCATTACAGAAACCCGTTTTTCTATGAGACAGATAAAATTCAGATTTGGAGGGCAGAATTACATTATTTCTGTTCCCGGTGTTTTCTCACTTTGTTTCATTGTGGGTATCATAGGTGGTATATATGGTATCGGAGGCGGAGCAATTATTGCTCCATTCTTTGTCGCATTTTTCCATCTTCCTGTTTATGCGATTGCCGGTGCTTCCCTCATGGGAACTATCGTAACTTCCATAGCCGGTGTTATTACATATCAGGCTTTGTCTTATGTTTATTTCGGTATATCTGTTGCCCCCGACTGGTATCTCGGATTTCTTTTCGGAGCTGGCGGTTTTGCCGGTATGTATTTTGGAGCAAGATGTCAGAAACATGTTCCTGTAAATGTGCTCAAACTGATTTTATGTTTCTGTGTTCTTTTTGTTGCGAGTAAATATATATATGATTTTATCAAATAATAAAGCATAAAAGAGCCTAACCCGGCGCTCCATCGGCTCGGTTTTGCTCCGCTGCGCTTCGCAAACCGAGCCGATGCGCTTGACGTTAGGCGAGCGGTTGACTAATGTTCATGGCCGCGCCTTGTTGAACTACTACGGCGGTCTTGGTATTCGAGAGGCTTTGAAGAACAAGTGTCCTCAGTCTTCCAAGAGGCGCGACGCTGATCTGCTTAGAAGCGAACACATACCTTTCAACATGCTGGCTCCACTCGCAGGAAGACCTGACCTGGCGCGGATGGTCATCAAAGATGCTTTCAAACAGAAGCTGCAAGGGCCGTTCGAGTTGAAACTTGAGTGGGCGCCTGAGCCGAAACAAAATAATCTCGACGATATGACCTCTTTTGATGCCTATCTACAGGGTTTTGGCGCAGGTGGCATCTTAATGGGCATTGGTATTGAGGTGAAATACACAGAGCGCGGATACAGGATCGGAAGATCAGAAGCCAAGCGCGTGGACGAACCGGAGTCCACCTACTGGGTCATGACACGCGCGTCCGGAGATCGTGCGACAAGTGGTTTTCCATGGCTGCTTTCAGGTGATCAGAAACTGTAGGCGAGCTGCATGTAGGCAAAAGCGGTTTCGTCGGCTTCCGGGGCTTGGGGATTATTCCTGGTGAATTCCCCATGGATGAAGAGCGAGGATCCCAGTTCCAGTTCCCATTGATCCAAAAAGTCATGGGTGAAGCGGCTGTCGAAAACATGCCCGAGAAACGAGCCGGATTTTCCTTGGGGGTCGCGTTGACGTCCTTTGATGAAGGCATCCGTTTCCGATGCGAGAAACGCCGCCGAGTACGTCACGCGGAAGGTTGATTTGTCCGTGGGCACCATCTCGAAACGCACGCTGGGAGCGCTGAGGTTCGCCGGGGTGAGCGGCCCGTGCAAGCTCGTGTTGTTGAGATCGGTGCGCCGTCCGCCGAACAGACGTTCGTATTGGTCGAAGTTCCCGTCGTTGGGATCGTCATCGCCGCTGGCCCAATAGTATTGAGCGGCAAGGTTCGGTTTCCAGGCATGATCGAACGTATAGCCGACCCGGGCAATGAGCATGCTGGCGAAAACGTCGAGATCGTGCGTGTCTGCCGGATCGCTGGACGCCCGCCGGGTCCCGAAACGCAGCGCGCTTTCGATGTCGAAGTTCACCTGTCCGGGCGTTGTCGCACGATACAGGCGGAAGCCGGGAGTGAGATACTGCCGGTTCGGTGTTTCATTGCCGAAAGCATCCTGTTCGTGCAGGCCGTAGGCGAAGAGTTCACCCCAGACTTTGCTCATGACATTTGGAAAGGCGTCCGCCTTTCGGAAATGCACGCCCCCGATCAGCCGGTTGAATTGCTCCTGATCGAAATCCTGGAGGTTTTTCAAGATTTCGTCAAGCATCTTGGGACGAATTTCCAGGGGCGAAGCGAGAACCACGTGCCACTCATCGGCCTGGGAGTTCTTCAGGCTCAGGTAGGCGCCCGTGTAGTTTTTGATGACGTTGGCATAGGACACCCGTTCGATCTGCCGTTTTGAGCCGATACTGATCGTCTGACGTCCGAGTTTCACACTTCCAGCATAGTCGCCTCCCAGAAAGCCGGTGAAGGGTAGCTGGAGGTAAATCTGCAGGAAATCGAGCGTATTGATGTAGCTGGTGGAAATCGCGCTCCCGGAATCAGTTAGATAGGACCGGCTGTCCTGGATTTCCACCCCGGCGGTCCAGTTTTCGTCGACCGCTTTGACATGCAGGAGGGAACGGAAAAACAGACCCTGATCGTTTTCGCTGCGGTTCGAGCGAAACTGGCCTTTCAGGCCCTCGTAGCGACCCCTCACCTCGCCGCTGAACTGCCAATCGACAGGCTGATCTTGGGCCTTCAGGAAATTGGGGGCTCCAAAAAGGAAAGTGAACAGGGATATTGGCAATACTCTGGCGAGTAAGATTCTCATGCAGTGGGCTCCAGTTGAGTTTGACTATCGCAGAAGCTAACGGTGCCGCCGACAGGGTCGAATAAGCGGGTGTTTTTC
>CAZIIP010000193.1:0-6985 GCA_964539455.1 uncultured Rhodothermales bacterium | reverse complement strand
CCGTGAAGAGGCGCTTTTCATACTTTCTGGAGGCTTTCTCGATGACATGATTGGCCAAGTCGAGAATGGGCTGGGTTGAGCGGTAGTTTTGTTCGAGCGTGACAATTCTAGTACCGGGATAACGCTCCGGGTATTCAAAGATGTTGCGGGTATCGGCACCCCGAAAGCGGTAGATCGACTGCGCATCGTCGCCGACCGCCATTACGTTGCCGTGAACGGAAGCGAATTCGGCAACCAAATCCGCCTGCAGCCGGTTGGTGTCCTGATATTCATCCACAAGAACGTGCCGGCAGGCCGAAGCCGTCTGCATCCGGGCATCATTGGATTTTTCGAATAGCCACAGCGTGTTGCGCAGCAAATCGTCATAGTCCATGAGGCCGTGGGTGCGCTTGTAGCCATCGTACGCGCGACGAAGTTCCTCCAGCGCGTCGTGATGACCGAGATATTGAGGATAATCGGCTTCGAGCACGTCTGCCAGCACCTGCCGCTTGTTCGTGACGGCGGAAAACATATCGCGGAGTGCCCGCTTTTTGGGAAACCTTTGCTCGGACTTGTGCAGGTTTCTGGTCGTGCGCAGCACATCAAGGACATCGGCAGCGTCCGAGGCGTCCAGGATCGTAAATGTATTCGGATATCCAATCCGTGAGGCAAACCGCTTCAAGAGCTGCAGGCAAAACGCATGGAAAGTCCCCCCGCGAACCCGTTGACAGCGGCCGTCGAGCAAACGGGCCGCACGCGACAGCATCTCCCTCGCAGCCCGGCGCGTGAACGTGAGTAGGACAATATGCTCGGGCTTCACGCCGGTTTCAACCAGGAAGGCGACCCGGTAGACAAGCGTGCGGGTTTTACCGGTACCCGCGCCGGCGACCACGAGACAGGCGCCGCCGGAGGAGGTCGCCGCCTCATACTGCCGGGGATTGAGTGCCTCCGCGTATGCGATGCTCAGCGAGCTACTCGGAACGGGTTCATCCGCCTTTATGACAAATTTCCTGGCCACGTACGTTTTGCTTCTCCTTTATCGGCTCTGTCCCGGCACAAAAATAACGGCAGACAAACCGTTAAATGGAATAGGTCAATACCGAATGCGGTTCCGGCAAGATCGCAACGGGCGACCGTCCAATCCACGCAATCAGGTTGCGCATCGCACCGTCAAAAAATATATTGGCCCCGGGCACTTCGGTTATATTGCGTCTGCACCCGCCTATGCAAGAGGAGCTTCATTCGTATTTTTGATTTATTCGTATAAACTTATATTATTTAATGGGTAAAGTTATTGCGGTTGCCAACCAGAAGGGCGGGGTAGGCAAAACCACTACGGCAGTCAACCTGGCAACGTCGCTTGCAGCCAGTGAGCGGTCGACGCTGATCCTCGATGCAGATCCGCAATCCAATTCGACGAGCGGCCTCGGAGTGGATCAGCGCACCGTTACCAACTCGACATATGATGTACTCATGGGGGCATCGACGCTCGAGGAGGCGAGTTTGCAGACCGAGATGCCGTTTCTGGACATCGTACCGAGCCACATTAATCTTGTAGGGGCGGAAATCGAGATGATCGACGTCTCGGAGCGCGAATGCGTACTCGCCAAAGCGCTGGACGTATCGAGGCGCAAATACGATTTTGTCATTATCGACTGTCCGCCGTCCCTGGGTTTGTTGACATTGAACGCCCTGACCGCTGCCGATTCGGTTCTGATTCCCGTCCAGTGTGAATACTTTGCCCTGGAGGGGCTCGGACAACTGCTGAATACCATCAAACTGGTTCGACAACACCTTAATCCGGAGTTGTCCATCGAAGGCGTGCTTTTGACCATGTACGATTCGCGTTTGCGGCTATCGAAACAGGTCCATAGCGAGGTTAAGCGCTATTTCGGGGATAAAGTTTTCAAGACGATCGTTCAACGGAACGTCAGGCTCTCCGAGTCGCCCAGTTTCGGGAAACCGGTGTTGCTCTACGACGCAACCAGTGCAGGAGCAAAGAATTACATCTCACTGGCGCATGAAGTCATCGAGCGTAGCGGCAAACCGACTGATGCATCGGCGGTAGGAGCGGTTTAGACTTTGATGAATTGATCGGTTCGGAACCCCTACGTGCGGCACTGCCGGGAAGCGGGGCTGTGGGGTGATCGCGTGCCGTCACCTACACCAGATCTGAGAAGGTATGGCTAAGAAACCCGCACTTGGGCGCGGACTCGGTGCGATTCTGCCGGACTACGACCAGCAGGACGATCCGGAGCAGCACGAACGCGGTGCATCGGGCGAAGGCAACAAGGCCAATCCTTTCGAGGACCGGCCGAGACGGCATGCTTCCACAATGAATGTGCCCATCGATCGCATCGATCCCAACCCTTACCAGCCACGATCCGATTTTGACGGAGAGTCTCTCGAGGAACTGGCCGAATCCATCCGGGAGTTGGGCGTGATTCAACCAATTACCGTGCGACCGGCCGGCAGAGACCGGTTCGAATTGATCTCGGGTGAACGTCGTCTGAGGGCGGCACGCCGCGCAGGACTCCAGGACATTCCCGCCTATATCCGGCAGGCCGACACGGAGGCTATGCTTGAGATGGCCCTCGTAGAAAACGTCCAGCGTAAGGACCTGAATCCTATTGAAATCGCTATGGGATATCAGCGCCTGATCGAGGAATGCGCGCTCACGCACGAAGACCTGTCGCGAAAAGTCGGAAAAAGCCGCTCGGCGATCTCAAATACGCTTCGCCTGCTGAAACTGCCTGCCGAAATGCAGCTTGCCATACAGCAAGACAGTATCAGCGAAGGGCATGCACGCGCCCTCGCAACCGTCGAAGATATCGCTTATCAGCGCCGTCTGATCGACCGGATTCCGAAGGAGGGTCTTTCCGTTCGTGCCGTTGAACGTCTCGCCCGGTCCCACGCCGATAAAAAGGCTCGAAAGAAAAATGCATCCGACAGAAGCGGTCCACCGGTCGATCCGCATGTCGAAGCCGTAACGGATCAACTGCGACGGGTATACGGCACACGCATCCAGATCAAGAACAAGGCCGACGGTGGCGGGCGCATCGAACTTGACTACTTCTCGCCTGAGGAGTTGGAGCGGCTGCTGGAGTTATTGCTCAGATCATAGGAACCATACAGTGACCAGCACAGGACACCGCCCGCACCCGGCAACCGATGACGCTTTTCCCGCGAAGCGACCGGAGCGTTGGTGTCTCTACCACACCGCGATGCTGTGCTGCATCTGGTTGATCCCGACCGGCCGGCTAGTTGCTCAATCCACACAGGCGCCGCCTTCCGTAACGACCGATACATCGTACGTCGCTTCCTCCGACACCACGAATCGTGCCCATTCTCCCAGAGGAGCACTCGTACGTTCCCTGGTTGTACCCGGCTGGGGCCAACTCTACAACCGGCAGTGGTACAAAATGCCCTTCGTGTATGCCGCGCTGGCAGGCACCTCGATACTGGCCGCCCGCAATCACCGGCTGCATCGTAACGCGCGGCATGCGTTTCTTTTTGCCACCGGAACGTCGTCCGATCCCAATCCCTACGCGGAATATGAAGAAGCCTATCTGGCTTTCGAGGGTGCTTCCGCAGACCGGCTCTTCGAGCACAAGAACGCTCTGCGGCGAAACAGGGACGTCAGCTATTTTTCCATAGCAGTGGTGTATCTGCTGTCCGTGCTGGATGCCTATGTCAACGGGCAACTCTATGAATTCGACACAAGTGAAGACCTCTCGGTTCATTTCCAACCTGTACGGGAGGGGGCCGCACTGCACGTCCGGCTGCGCTGGTGAAAAGCCGATATTCCCCAATCCTTCACCGGGAAGAACAAGAGCAGGAGGTCCGGCGTGGTATGTTGCTTTGCGACGATGCCCGCAGCTTCGTAACAACCTGGTGCTGCACGGGAACGTGCCGGCCTGTTTGCAGCGCTTTCAATAGGCTCCGTTGTACCAACAGCCGGGGCATCGCTATATTGGTTTTAATTGGCTAGTCGGGTTACGTACGGTCTGCCTGTTAACGGCCGGAGATCATCTGCGGCTTCAGCAAGAGCGTCCGAGGCCACAGTCGAGACGAGAACAATGACTTCCTCATCAGAAGGACTGGACCTGCAGCAATCGGCAAGCCGCTCCGGTTTTGGGCACCCGATTCCGCTTTTCGAGAAAGCACGCCGCTTTTTCGACCCGAATAGCAAATTTTCGCAGACGAAATCTGCGGGTCTGTATCCGTTCTTTTATCCCCTCCAGCGAAGTGAAGGGACCCGGGCCTATATTGACGGGCATGAAGTGATCATGGCCGGCTCCAACAATTACCTGGGCTTGACGTCCGATCCGAGGGTGCAGGAAGCCGCCCGGGAGGCCATCTCGAGGTACGGTACGGGATGCACCGGCAGCCGTTTCCTGAACGGCACGCTGGATTTGCACATCGAACTCGAAGAGCGGCTCAGTGCGTTTATGGGCAAGGAGGCATGTGTGCTGTTTTCGACCGGCTACATGACCAACCAGGGCGTTATCCAGGGCATCACGGGCAAGGGCGATCTTGTTTTTTCGGACAAGGACAACCACGCGTGTATCGTGGCGGGTACCCAGGTTAGCCTCGCACAGACCATTCGCTTCCGTCACAACGACATGGAGCACCTGCAGAAGCAGCTTGCCCGTGCACATGAAGCCCATCCGAATGCCGGGAAACTCATTGTCACGGACGGTGTGTTTTCCATGAGCGGAATTATCGCCGGCATTCCCGAGCTGGTGAAAGCAGCCGAAACTAACGACGCGGCCGTTATGGTGGATGATGCACATGCGATCGGCGTCGTTGGACCTGGTGGCCGGGGAACGGCCGCTCATTTCGGCCTGTCTGATCGGGTCGACATCACGACCGGTACCTTTTCGAAGAGCTTTGCTTCCCTCGGAGGATTTGCGGTCGGTAACAAGGGTGTGGTCGAGTTCATCCGCCATTCAAGCTCGACGCATATTTTCAGCGCCTCCATGCCACCGGCGAACGTCGCCACGGTACTCAAGTGTCTGGATATACTCGAAAAAGAACCCGAACGCATGGAGCGCCTCTGGCATATTTCAGCGTACATGCGCAAAGGCTTCAAGGAGCTTGGTTTTGACGTCTGGAACAGCCAGACGCCCATTATTCCCGTCGTCGTGGGGGATGACGAGACCTGCTTCAAATTCTGGTGGGGACTGCTGGAAGAAGGCGTTTTTGTCAATCCGGTTATCCCTCCGGCCGTGCCACGGGGACAGGCACTCATGCGCTCTTCGTATATGGCCACACATACCGACGAAGAACTGGACATGATTCTGGACAGCTTCCGGAAAGTCGGCATCGCGCAGGGTGTTATCCGCAAAAACGGCATGCCGGACGAGCATGCCGCTAGTATCGGCAGCGCAGTGAACGAATCGAGCAAATAGCCCGTGTGCCGGCGCATGACCTGAGCCCGCCGGCCGCGAAACCGTCATCCGTAAACAGCGCTCACGTGAAGGTATTCCCGGTTACCTCAAGGTCTCACCTGCGCCGTTTTATCGACCTTCCGTACCGGCTCTACAGGGATAATCCGTTCTGGGTACCGCAGCTTCGCGTGGATCAGAAGAAGATCTTCAATCCACGGAAAAATCCGTTTTTCGAGCATGGCAAGATCCAGCCTTTTCTCGCGCAGAATAATGCCGGAGAAGTAGTTGGGCGCATCGCAGCTATCGTGAACGGAATGCACCTGAAGAAATATGAGGATGGAAACGGCTTCTTCGGCTTTTTCGAATCCGTGGATGATTCGCATGTCGCGGGAGCGCTCCTCGACGCCGCATCCGACTGGCTCAGGTCACAAGGACTCACCGGCGTTCGCGGACCCGCAAATCCGTCCATGAACGACATCGCAGGTCTGCTCGTCGACGGATTCGAGAGTCCGCCGACGATTATGATGCCGTACAATTATCCGTATTACGAAAGCCTGCTCCTCCAATACGGTTTCAGCCGGGCGATAACCATGTGGGCGTACTTCATTCATGAGAAATATGCCGATCTGGATCGCGCGAGACGTGGCACGAGAATTGTTTTGCGTCGCAACCCGGACGTGAAGCTGCGCACCATCGACATGGACCGGTATCACGATGAGGCGCAGACAATCCTCGACATCTACAACCAGGCCTGGGCCGAAAATTGGGGTAATGTTCCAATGACGAAAAACGAGTTTCGTCATCTTGCAAAGGACATGAAGGCGGTTATCGATCCCAACATTGTATATATCGTGGAGGACAAGGGAAGGCCGGTTGCGTTTTCCATCTCGCTACCCAACATAAACCATGCGTTGATGCGGGTTAAAAATGGAAGACTGTTCCCGTTCGGGCTGTTGCACCTTTTGCTTTACACCAAGATTGCAGGTATCCACGATTGTCGCACCATTCTAATGGGGGTGCTACCCGAATACCGCGGCAGGGGTCTCGATGCACTGATGCATGCACAACTGATGTTGCATCGCGTGGTGTACGGCTACACGCAAAGTGAGCTGAGTTGGGTGCTCGAATCCAACAGGGCCATGGTGAACACGGCGGAGGCCTACGGAACGATTCGAGACAAGGAGTATGCGATGTTCGAAAAGTCTCTGGTCTGAAACCGGAAGAGTGCCCCGGGCCGTTATTTACCAATGAACTTCGGTTTCCGCTTTTCAAGAAATGCCGAAATTCCCTCCTCGAAATCCTTCGTGGCGCACGCTTTTCCAAACAAGTCGGCCTCTGTTTCGAAGCCCCCGGAACCCGATTCCCAGACGGCCCTGATGGCTTCGAGTGCCGATCCGACGGCAACGGGTGCTTGTTGACAGATCGTTCGCATCATGGCGTAGGCTGACCCGAGCAATGCCTTGCCATTGACCACTCGGTTCACCAAACCGATTTCGAGCGCACGTTTCGCTCCGATCATCTCACCCGTAAGGATCATTTCCGCAGCAATCCCTGCCCCAACCAATCGTGTGAGCCGCTGCGTGCCCCCGTATCCGGGAATGATGCCCAGCCTC
>CAZIIP010000192.1:0-6999 GCA_964539455.1 uncultured Rhodothermales bacterium | reverse complement strand
GCGATGGCTTCGGCGGAACTGGCCGATCCGGCCGGAGCGACGCCGATGGTCAGAACGACGTCGGCCGGCACTTCCAGGAACTCCGTCGCCGTCCGAAATGCAAAATCGTCGAGCAACAGATCCTCATCGGCGTACACGTCCACGACGGCCGCGGCAGGATCCGGCGAATTGTGAATGACCTGCAGCTTGGCGGTCTGGCTCAAGCCTGCAGCCGCAAATAGCAGGATGACTGCGGCACTTGCCGTTAGCCGCGTCCAGGTCGTTAGCAGTGATTTCATGTGACTTCTTTATTTGATGGAGGGTTGTACGTCAATTGCGTATACGCAATGTATCAGTGAGAAAAAAGCTATTTGATGATGGCAAATTTGCCGGTCTGCAAATCGCCCGAATCGAGGTCTTTCACGCTGTAAAGATACAAGCCCGGAGATAGACTCAGGCCGTTTTCCGACAGAATATCCCAGGAATGCTCACCGCCCGGCATCAGCCGCTCCTGTCCACCGAAATCGTCATACCACCTGATATCGCCCTGGTATGTAGAGCCCTCGTGGCTCATTTCCGATACAATTTCGCCGGCAAGCGTGTAGACACGGATTTCGCACCGTTCAGGTAGATTGTAAAAGTTTAATTTGCGCGTCTTGGCGGTTGCACCGTCCCAAGCCGCATTTATTCTGTAAGGGTTGGGATAGACACCTACGTTGCGCTCTTGGTCCGTCGCGGCGGGTGTGCCCGGAAATTCCCTGGCCACATTGGCCACACGGGAGGACTCGAACGGCGGTAAGCCAACGAGGGGATCGCCTTCATCGAAAGCCGTTACCGCGTACGCGTATTGCCATCCGCTGAGCAATTGCTCATCGACAAAGCGATAGACGTATGCCGTCGTATCCCCCTCGAAAAACACCGGACTGTCCAGCTCGACATCTTCAAAGTCGTTGTTGTAGCCTGTGAGATTGTCGGCACGGTCATACTGGGCAATGATCGTTGCGCGATCCAGAAAATCGCCGAAACGATCGTCACCGGGATTACTACGGTAAAGGCGGTAACCTTCGAAGTCGAATTCGCCGGTCACCGGATCTCTGCTCTGCTCCGAAGATCGGTCCCAGTACAAAACCACCTTGCCTTCCTCGAGTACGGGACGTATGCGTGGCGACGAAGGGGGCTCCGGTATCAGATACCGGTCCAGGACTCCGTTCCCGTTTGCATCCTCTCCCGCATCGAGGCGACCGTTATAGTTGTTGTCCTCGCCGGCAAAGGTTCTACGCGCCCACAAGACGTTCTCGACGAGCGGTCTCCTTGTTTCCGGGGTATCGAGCGGCCGGAAAGAAATATCTTGAAACTCGTCCGGTTTCAGCGCCGCGACAAGCGCGAAACTGACCGTAAGGGTGTCGCCGGAAGAAACGGTCGAGAAAGGGCCCAGCGAACTCAAGCCGATCCAGTTGCCGACCGAAGACTGTCCGTCTGTCCGGAGGCGTTCGTACCAAGCCTCTCGCGCTTCCAGGTAGGCTGCCTCCGTTTCAAAGAGGAGCGGATCCGGAAAGTGGGTGTTCATGCGACGGAACCGCGCCTCGTCTCCGCCGGGTCTACCGAGGTCCGGATCGGCACTCCCGCTGAATAACCACCAGCGGGGAGTGTACTGCGGGGGCGTCAATCCGTCACGAACAAACTCGTCTCGCAGCGCCGGAATCACGAAACGCTCCCGGCCGGTCGCCGGGTCTCTCCATTCGGCGCCCAGTACCACCAGGGCACCGTACGTATTGAGACTTTCCTCGGTACCACCCGCATTGAAGTTGTAAGACGTCATCAGCGTGTCGATGGTGCCGTACCCGCCCTTGTTGAAATAGTTGCTGCCCGTATCCGTCGTCGTGTTAATGTTCCGGACGACAAGATCATGCCATATTCCGACATATACACTGTCCCACGGCTGGGCACTTGTGTTGATGATGTCGTAGTTCAGGATGACAAACGCATCGGCGAACGGGAAACTCCATGCATGCGTCCGCAGGTTCACCGTCATACCCAGGCTTCCTGCGGGATCGGGCGTGGCGATCTGTGTCCCAGGAAGCACCGAAGCCGTGTCGGTAAATGTAGTGGAATAGTCGAGGTGACTCACCGCAAGTCGGGTAAATGCTTCCGACTCCGGAAGGGTGGAACGCCGGCCGATCGGCGAAAGCGGCGTAAACTCAAATCCTGACGCACCGGCCGAGTACCCGCCCGAGGTTGTAACCGATCCGGTCCGAACAGAAACGACACCGTCCGCCCTGCGGGCGCCCACCCAGAGCCCCGCCTCGAAAAGATGCTCGATTCCTGAATCGAGTGGATATTCGAATGATGGCGGACCCGTCGGATTCGATCGAACGCCGGACCTTCCCAGATATCCGGCATTCGAGATGGTTACGCCGACATTTCCAACGTCCACCACTGCCTCCTGCACTTCCTGCGCCAAGGTTGCAGGTGCAGCGGCAAGACCCGCAACAATCGAGGCAAAAGCCGTCGCTTTGATCCAGATTTGAAATGCTTTCCTGAACAAGTTGGAGAACAACCTTGTGGCGCAACAATTCGTCCGCCGACGTTGATGGGATGGACGCGATAGAGTACCGGTTTATTACCGCAAAGACAAGATGCGAAACAGCAATGCACCGCTCAAAACCGGGAGAATTTCAAGAATTCATAACATGGAAATGTCAACTGGCGGCCGCAACCACTGAATCGTATTATTTATCCGTTGAGCGGTTATTCGTTTTCCTGTCAATTGTCCTCACCACGAGACCATGCGGCTACTTCTTTTGACGTTGATGCTCGGACTGCTTTTGGCGGCCGGAGCCTGCCGCTTCGAGCCCGGACCCACCCGCAATGTGCGGTTTGCCAAAACCGTATTGACACGCGATTTCCTGTCGGAGGGCGTCGCCGTCGGCGACATCAATCGGGACGGAAGGCGTGACGTAATTGCCGGCACGGTTTGGTTCGAGTCGCCACAGTGGATCCGTCACGACATCGCCGAAACGGAGGCGTTCGATCCGGATTCCGGGTACAGCGATACCTTTGCGAGTTTTACGCTGGATGCCGACGGCGACGGCTGGACCGACATCATCCAATTCGGATATCCCGGAACGGCCGTCTACTGCTACCGGAATCCGGGCAACGGTCAAGGCACGTGGTCACGGGAGGTCATCTTCGAAACCTACGGCAACGAATCGCCGATCCAGGCCGACATCAATGGGGACGGAACCTATGACTTGCTTATGGGAGACCCCGGCACCGGGCGGCTCGTCTACCTGGAAGCGCCGGTTGCACACGGGGGAACCGCATGGAAATTGCACACCGTCTCGGATGACTCGGCCGGCGGCACCGATAGGTACGCCCATGGTCTCGGTTTTGGAGACGTCAATAACGACGCCCGTCCCGACGTTTTAACAACGACCGGTTGGTGGGAAGCCCCAGAGGGCACCGACGAAACGCCGTGGACGTTCCACGCAGCGGCATGGGGACCCGACGCCGGCCAAATGTACGCCATTGATGCAGATTCGGACGGGGACCAGGACATACTGTCGAGTTCGGTACACGACTACGGGATATGGATGCATGCGAACAACGGCGATCCACGCAATCCCGCCGCGTGGGAGTCCATCCTGATAGATGATTCCGTTTCACAAACCCATGCCCTCGCAGCGGAGGACGTCGATCGTGACGGCGACGATGACTTGATTACCGGCAAACGATATCTGGCTCATAATGGAAAAGATCCGGGGTCGGATGAACCTGCAATGTTGGTATGGTACGAGTCGAATCCTCCCGGCGCCCCCGGGAAGCGGTGGATCCGGCACGAAATCGACAACGATTCCGGGGTCGGGATGCAGGTGGTCACAAGCGACCTCAACGGCGACGGACGGTCCGATATCGTGGTTTCGAACAAGAAAGGGGTGTTTGTTTTTATTCAGGAGTTATGAATCGACCTCCCCGATCGTCTCCTCGAACAGCTCCAGAATCCGCCGGTATTCGTCCGTCCAACTGGTCGGTTCTTCAAATCCATGGCCTTCCACCGGATAAAGCGCCATCTCCCAGTCATCCTTGCCCAGTTCGATTAGCCGCTGCGCCAACCGAACGACATCCTGAAAGTGAACATTCATGTCGACCACGCCGTGTGCGATAAGAAGCGGATCCTCAAGACCCTCCGCGAAATAGATGGGTGACGAGCGAACATATGCGATCGAATCGGTTTCGGGCGTGTTGAGAATATTTGAGGTATAGGGGTGATTGTAGTGCGCCCAGTCGGTCACGGAGCGCAGGGCCGCCCCGGCGCCGAAGGAGTCGGCTTCGGTAAACAGCGCCATGAGGGTGATGAAGCCGCCGTAGGAACCACCGTAAATACCGATCCGCTCGGCCGGTATTCGGTAGCGGGTCTGAAGGTAGGCGGAAGCGTCCACGTAGTCCTGTAAATCTCGGCCACCCATGTGCCGGTATATTGCCGTACGCCAATCGCGCCCGTACCCCTCGGAAGCACGGTAGTCGACATCCAACACCACGTATCCGAGGTCACACAGCAGGTTGTGGAACATATACTCCCGAAAATAGGAACTCCACCATCGGTGTACGTTTTGCAGATAACCTGCGCCGTGGACGAATAGAACCGCGGCCCCGTTCGGGGTTTCGGGCTCATAGAGACGTGCCGGCACCGATTCACCGTCGGATGCGGCAAACGTGATGACTTCCGGGTCTCGCCACGGATAGGACAGCCATTCGTCGGTCGGCGAAAACGTGACGCGTTTCGGCTCGGAGGACACCCGGCCGAGCCGTCTGGCCATTTCCTGAATGTAGATCTCGGGTGGCTTGTTCGAATACGATTGCAGAATGCCCATAGTCCTGTCGTCCGGTCCGAACACGGTGTCGTTCCGCCCCGGCATGGTCGTCACGCGCGTCCGTTGTCCACCGTTGGCCGGCATTCTGTAAGTATGTCGTTCAAAGGGCGAACCCTCGTTACTGCTAAACAGCCATTCGGTACCATCCCGGTTCAGTCGCGGTGAGAATACCGCGAAGTCACCGGACGTAAGTGCATCAACAACTCCGGTTTTGAGGTCAACCGCATAGAGATGGGAGTACCCCGTTCGTTCACTTTGGAAATAGAAGCGTCCATCCGTCATCCAACCCACATCGCCCGGTCCTAAACTCCATCCGATTCCCGGGCCCGCTATCCAGGCGTCATCGTGTTGCCGGTCCAATACGCGCATGGAACCGTCTGACGGTTCGATCCTGACGATCCAGCGATCCTTGTTATCGAAAGCGCGCACGACGGCAACCGCTGCCGAACCGTCAGGACTCCAGTAGATACCACGCGGCAACAGCACGCGGGCTTTCGTCGAATCGACCTGCCGCCCTTGTTCGACCAGGTAGGCCGGTATGTCATATGCTCCAGGAAGGTCGGCAAAGTCAACCGTGAAGACAGAGTCGCGCATCAGATCTTGAATGAGCAGGTCAACTTCGCCGGCATCGGTACCTACCTTGGGCCGCGCCCCCAACGCCTCTGCATATCCCGATTCCGTAACGTAGTTCTGTACGCTCGTACGGCCGGTCCCGTTGCCGTTACCATTGCCTCTTGCGACTATGACGGAAACAAACCGCTCCATCGGATCAATCTGCACATCCACCACACGCCCCGTACCATAGTATAGTGAAGGCACGTCCATTCGGGCTTCCCGCTCTCTTTCACGGGCATCCTCCCTGCGCTCCCTGCGTTCTTGCCTATTCTGCAGCACCTGAAACAGCACTTCCTGTTGCGATTCCAGGAAGTCCTTTTCGTCGTCCTCCCCGTCTTTGTCGGTAGCCGAACCGGAACGCAGTCGCGTCAACTGATCAACGGCGCCCGTCTCGAGATCGCGTTTGAACAGATTGTCCCTCGATCTGTAGATCACGGCATCTCCCTCCGGCGTAAATCGTGGTTCATTCTCGGCTACGTTGGTATGGGTCAGCTTCCGTTTGGTCCCTGTTTTCAGATCATACATAAAGAGATCTCCCTGCAAGGCATACACCCGATTCCGAACCTCCGGGTCAAAGGCAAAGGATCCATGCCCCCAGCCGGTAAATCTCGGTGCCATGTCCATTCGCTGTTCCAGGGATAATTTCTCCGGTGTACCGCCGGCAGTGACCCGAAAAAGTGAGTCCTCCTCGAATACTCCTTTCGGATTCCAGGAAAAATGAAGCACGCCGTCTTGCGTCCAGAATGCATCGGTGGGCCAAGCGCCCACCCACGAATCCGGATCCCGCATGATTTTCTCCACAGACAGCGAAGACTGTTGTGCATACAGGCGCGATACCGGCAAGCAGGCAGCAATTGACAGCAGCAGCAGTCGAAGGCAAGGGTTGGACTTCATGGTGGGCTTCAGGACATGGAATTGGTTGGGTGGGGTGGCTACGGCCGACCCGATAGTTGCTTACTCATTCTGCGACGCATCGATGCGCAGTGCATCGGGCAGATCGTCTCTTTGCCGATTCGGATTTCTCGCCGAGACCAAAGGCACCGACAACGCCGTCACAAATGGCGCTACGGCGGAGAATAGGAACTCCTGTTGAAACTCGAAAAAGTCTTCGTCAAAACCGTGGTGCGGCCCTTCATGCCCCTCGATGTCTACATAGAGCGCGCGACCTTTACCGGGATACGTGGACGCGGCTTTGCGCAAGAGAGCAAACAGCGTACCGGCAGCAGATTCGAACGTGTCATCCGGCTCTACAACCAGGTAGATCGCTGCCATACCATCCGACGAAAGCGACACTCCCGCAGCATCAGGCTTTTCATATCTCGGTTCGGAATTAGCGTGCTGAGTGCCCATCACAATCGTCATTGGATAATTGATGAACCGGGAGCGCAACTCTCGGGTCAAACCTCCGTAACGAAAAATAGCTTATCTCACATATGGAAGCAGGGGAAGGCTGGAATTGGTGGGTTCCAGCCTTCCCCATTTTTGGAGCCGTGCCACTTTTTTGGAGCCGTGCCACTTTTTTGGAGCCGTGCCA
>CAZIIP010000191.1:0-7016 GCA_964539455.1 uncultured Rhodothermales bacterium | reverse complement strand
GCCGGCCGAAAAGCCGAGCACCGTCAGCCACGTCCCCGCCCCGCATCGTGCGGCTGGACGAAAATACGGCCACGATTCCGCTGACAATCGGGCCGGAAATGAAGCCGAATGCCTACGTCTCCGGCATTCTGATTCGCTCTACGGAAGGACTGGAACGGGATACCCCCGTTCGGGCATTCGGTGTGGTTCCGCTGATGGTCGACAACGCCGACAATCGCCTGGACGTCTCGGTGGCGGTCGCCGGTGAGATACGCCCACGCAATCCGCTTTCGGTGAACGTGTCGGTCGACGGTGGACGGTCGGGCTACGTTGCCGTTGCAGCGGTTGATGAGGGTATACTGCAACTCACCGACTTCCAGACGCCGGACCCGTTCGTGCACTTCCTGGGCAAAAAGGCGCTGGGCATCGATTCATATGATATGTACGGCAACCTGCTCCCCGAGATTGCTCCGACCGTCTCGTCACCGGCCGGTGATGTCGAAACCGGGCGGAAGAGGCAGTTGTCGCCACAGACGGCCCGGCGCGTCACGCCTGTCGCGTTCTGGTCGGGCTGGTTGCCTCTCGATCGCCGGGGCAGGGCAGAGACGAGCTTCGATATCCCGCAGTTCAACGGAACGGTGCGCGTGATGGCCGTCGCGGTCCGTGACGGGCGTTTCGGATCCGGTTCCGAATCGGTACTCGTACGAGATCCGATTGTGCTGACACCGACGTTCCCCCGTTTTCTTGCGCCGGGCGATCAACTCAGGGTACCGGTGGGTGTCTTCAATGGTACCGGAAGAGATGAAACGGTTCACCTGTCTCTCGAAGCCTCGGGTCCGGTGGAGATCGCCGGTGCAGCCGAACGGGAAATCGAACTGGCGGATGACCGTGAGTCGGTCGTCTGGTTCGACGTGAATGTATCGGATGAGACGGGTACCGCCGGATTCGAGGTGAATGCTTCAGGCGGAGGCGTAGAAACGACTTCATCGACCGAACTGGCCGTACGATCGCCACTGCCGTTTCTGACGTTTACCGGAAACGGGACGATCGATCCGAACAGCACCCAAAGGGTCACCTTGCCCGGAGACATCACACCCGAGACCTCCTCCTTCGAGTTTGCCGTCTCTGCATTTCCGGAGGTGCGCTTCTCGCAAAGCCTGCAGTTTCTATTGCGGTATCCCCATGGCTGCCTGGAGCAGGTCACCTCTCGTGCGTTTCCGCTGCTCTACTTCGATGAGCTGGCGGCGGAAATCGAGCCTGATTTGTTCGAAGCCAACAGCGCGGCATATTACGTCGGCCAGGCCGTTACACGGATTGAAGACATGCAGCAGCCGTCCGGAGCGTTTGCCTATTGGCCGGGCGGCGATTATTCCAATGATTGGTCGACCGTATATGCCACCCATTTTCTTACCGAGGCGCGGCGAGCGGGATATATGGTGTCCGACCGCGTATACGATAGCGCGATCAAGGCCACGAGAGCCCTTGCGCGCTCCTACCGGGGCACGGAGGCGTACAATTATCAACCGGTCGTCTATGCGGCCTATGTGCTGGCACTCAGCGGTTCCCCGGACCGCCCAACCAACCACTTTCTTCGCACCAACGTAATCGATCGGTTGAGTGCGTATTCCCAGGCCCAACTGGCCGGCGCATATGCCCTTTCCGGCGATCGCCGGACCGCGCTTGCGCTGTTGCCGTCACAAATCGTCGTTACGGAGGAACGCGAGACCGGCGGGCATTTCAATGCCCCGTTGCGTGCGCGGGCCATTGTGCTTGGTGTCCTCCCCGACGTGCAGCCCGATCATCCGAACCTTCCGATCCTTACGCGGGAGATATCCGAGGCACTCAACCGTCCGCGGGCTCGTTACTCCACCCAGAGCAATGCGTTTGCTTTCCTGGCGCTGGGCAAGGCACTGAGGGACCGGCCTCGCGGCGACTATACCGGCATCATTAGTGCCGGCAACATGCCCGACCAGGTCTTTGACGCCGCGACGGTGAAACTGAAATCCGATGCCTGGGATGGAGAGAATGTGGTCGTTTCGATTTCGGGAGAAGGAACCGCCTACTACTACTGGCGTGCGGACGGCATTCCCGCCGGAAGATACACGCGGGAGTTCGACCAGGATCTGATGGTTCGCAGACGATATTTACGCGAGAACGGATCAGCGATTTCAGCTGCCGAAGTATTACGCCAGGGAGATCTTATCGTTGCCGAGATCTCGATTCAGGCGACGGCGGAGCCGGTCGACAACGTGGCGATTGTGGACATGCTGCCGGCAGGCCTGGAGATCGAGAATCCGCGGATCGCGTCACGAGAGGCGATTCGCTGGATTCCCGAGCAGACGTATACTCCGGATTATGTGGACATAAGGGACGACCGGATGGTGATTTACGGTGAGGCCGAGCGTGGTACGGCACAGAAATACTACTATGCATTGCGAGCCGTGTCTGCGGGTACTTTCATTCAACCTCCAGTCCGCGCTGAGGCAATGTATGCCCCCCAAAAGGCATCCGTTGCGTCGAGCGGCTCCGTTCGCATTGTCAGGCCATCCGCTACCACCGGAGAGTAGCCGATAATGTCTACAAGCGGAATCATCAAACACCAGCCGTCGAAAAAGGCGTCCGTCCACGGTCGAAAGCGCGGCGCGTCCGTCCTGACGGTAGTCGTATTCCTTGTGTTGCCGGCAGCCCGGCTGCTGCCCCTTCCGTTCGATCGTCTCGATCCCGTTCCGTCGACCGTTATCACAGACCGGAACGGCGAGATTTTAAGGATTACGCTGGCGCCTGACGGGATGTGGCGACTTCCGGTGGCCGAGCACGATCTTTCGTCTCCCTTGAAGGCTGCCGTCATTGCCTATGAGGACCGCCATTTCTATCGACATCCCGGCGTCAATCCCGTGTCGCTGTTCCGTGCGGCCATCGTGAATGCCCGCGCCGGACGAATCGTTCAGGGCGGGTCTACCATCACCATGCAGCTCGCCCGGCTGATGGAGCCCAGGCCGCGCACCTACGGATCGAAGCTCATCGAGATATTGCGGGCACTCCAACTGGAGGTGCGCTATTCTAAAGATGAGATTCTGGCCCACTATCTGAACCTCGCTCCCTACGGGGGCAACCTTGTGGGGATTGGGGCTGCGAGTCGCTTTTACTTCGACAAGCATTCAAAACGCATCGGTCCGGGTGAAGCTGCGCTGCTTGCCGCCATTCCCCGTTCGCCCAACGAACTCAGACCGGACCGGCATCCGGAAGCCGCACGATCGGCACGCGACCATGTGATTCGGCTCATCTCGGAGCGCAGTGCGTTCGATGAGCGACTACGAGACGAGGCATTGGCGGAGCCCGTGCCGGCTTCGCGACGCAAAGCGCCGTTCGAAGCGCCGCATCTTACCGGCTTACTGGAGCGGCGCTCGCGCAGCACTGAGATCGCTTCAACAATAGACATCCGCATGCAGCGGCGTGCCGAAGAAGTCCTTGCGCAACACTTGCAGCCGCTCGAAGGCTACGGGGTGACAAACGGTGCGATCGTGGTCATTGACAACCGGACGCGTGAAGTGCTGGCGCTGGTGGGTTCCGGCGATTTTTTCGATGACGAATCACGCGGACAGGTAAACGGAGCGCGCGCTCCCCGGTCGCCGGGCTCGACGCTGAAACCATTTGTGTATGCACTGGCGCTCGATCACGGCTTGATTGCACCGCACTCGCTGGTGCGTGACCTGCCCGTAGATTACGCGGGGTACCGTCCGGTGAACTTCGACGGGACGTATCAGGGAGCGATATCGGCAGAGGAGGCTCTCATTCGTTCAAAAAACGTCCCCGCGGTGAATCTGTCTGCAAAACTGGGAGGCGATGCACTTTTTGACTTTTTACGAAAAGCGGGTGTCACGACGCTGCACGAGGAATCGGACCACTATGGATTGTCACTTGTGCTCGGCGGCGCAGGCGTCAACCTGCTCGAACTGACCAATCTGTACGCAGGCCTGGCCGATGGGGGCCGGTTTCGTTCGTACGTGCTGGAAACCTCCGGGAGTAATCGCAGAGGAGCACGGCTGCTTTCGGAGGAGACGTCTTTTGTGATCGGGGAGATCTTGAGCCGGGTGCGCAGGCCGGACATGCCGGCGTCATGGGAATGGTCCGTCAATACGCCGAAGATTGCCTGGAAAACAGGAACTTCGTACGGTCATCGTGACGCGTGGAGTATCGGTTATGCACCAGAGATGACTATTGGCGTGTGGGTGGGCAATTTCGATGGCCGGGGATCGCCTGTGATCGTGGGTGCCGAGGTGGCCGCCCCGATCTTGTTTGGATTGTTTGAGGCCTTCTCAGGAAGGTTGCAGAACCGGTGGTTTTCTCCGCCGCAACGGCTGTCCCGACGGAAGGTCTGTGCCGTTAGCGGCGCGGTTCCGTCGCGACACTGTCCTGTAACCGTGGAGGAATGGTATCTGCCGAACATATCGCCGGCACATACCTGTGATCTTCACCGAATGATCGTCGTGGATGTGGAGCAACATACCTCGTATTGCAGCCATTGCCGTTCGGGACATGAGGTCGAAGAGCGCGTTGTAGAGCAATGGCCGGTCGATTTGGGGTCATGGATGATGGCACAGGGCTATCCGGTGCCGGTCATTCCGCCTCACAATTCGGATTGTCCCCGCATCGCTGCAGGCGCGCCGCCGGCGATTGTTTCACCGGTTGACGGGGCGAAATACAAGCTCGCCTCCGACTCCCGCAGGGAATACCAGAAGGTCTTGTTGCAGGCATCCGCTTCGAACAGGACGTCGAAAATATTCTGGTTTCTGAACGATGAACTGATTCATTCAGGCCGGCCGGAGCAGCGCCATTTCATCACACCGCAACCGGGTCATCACCGCCTGGTCTGCCAGGACGATGAAGGAAGGGCAGGAGAGGTGTGGTTTTCGGTGGAGGACATGGGCGATTTGTGACAGACAGTCGATTCCGGTTTCCGCACTATGAATCATGATTTGATCTATGATTTATACTTGGAAACATGAATTGAAAAAGCTTCAAACCGCTCCGCCGAGCCAAATAGATTCGGGTTTCGAGTCCGAATCCCGAATGCCCGGAGCGATGCAACAGCTGCCGAATGTCCGAGTTTCCGGCCGTGACTGACGCCATAAACCAGGCGCTACGAAGTAGATTCGCCAAACGCTCATCGCAGAAGGCCGAAAACCAATCGCTAAACGCCAAACGATGGTCGCCAAACGCTCATCGCAGGACCCTGACCATTGCCGGGGCGGGCTGTTGAACAAAAAAAGGGCCGTCCCCCGCCACGGAGACGACCCTTCGGAAAGACGGAGTGTGTAAAGGTCTGGGAATTAAGACCTCTCCGAAAATCCGATTGAGGCGACGCGAACGGCGCCTCGCTACCCAACATGCCACCAAAACGTCTGCTTCGAGCGGAATGTCGGTTTGCGTATTACGGCGCTATGACCCTGTGTGTTACAAACTTGCCGTTTTTCACGTATCCTTGGCTCGTTGTCGGCGGCGGGATCGTCTGCGGAAAAACCATTCTTCAATTCCTGCAAAAGAGGCATACATGGCTTCTTCGCGTCTTCTGCTTGTCCTCCTGATTGGCTTACTGTTCGGCTGTGCCGAACGCCCTGATCCCCTGTACGTATCTGCTTCGGCAGACAACGACCTGGTGCGTGTGTTGCGGGACTCCGGGCAATCGCTGCACCGGTTCGATTCTCCGGCTGAGGCGATCACGGCGGCGCCTCCGGAGGCGGGCGTACTACTGCTGGCGGACGACTATCCGCGCTCTGTTACCCATTTACAGGATGATGTGCTTGGCATGGCGGCAGACAAGCGGCTTGGGTTGTATGTAGAATACGCTACCGGTGTGCCGGGCGTTCGAGCGGACACGGCGCGGTTTGCCCGTTCTGAACCGCATACATCCCGGCGAAGTCGTCCCGATCGAATGGACGTCTGCCGTTCGACCGTCTTTCCCGAAAGCCGGAACACTGCCAGACGGTGCGCGACGGCAGGCGGTCTCGCGGGCCGTCGCGTGGTACCGTCGGTCGCGTATGCTGGTAGATGCACGCTGGGAGCACCGTGTGGGTAAGGCGGCGGCCTTTCCCGATCGTACTGGTCCCGCTCCCGAACGGAGCCTGCCGCCGGGGAACGGTTCGCGCGGGGTGCTTGAGGGCATGCATTCGACCATCAAATGGGACGGTTCACAATGGACGCGTTGGTGGCTGCGGGCGGATTGCGCAAGCGAAACGGCCATGGCGTTTGCTGTGGCATCCTGGCTGTCGGGTCAGGTGGAGGACCGCGAAACCGCCGAAAACCTGCAAGACTGGCTTTACGGAAGATCCGCCTTGCAGCCGGATCATCGTCGCAGTGTCAACGATCCGGAATGGGGATTGATCGGATGGAATACCGTGTATGACCGTGTGTACTACGGTGATGATAACGCACGGGTGCTGCTCGGCACACTTGCGACGGCGGCCGCGCTCGATTCCGATCGTTGGAACGAGGCGCTTGTGCGGGGAATGCTGGGAAATTATCGCACGACGGGCACGCTGGGATTCAGAACCGGCCGTCTCGAGGGTCCGGAACTGCAGGCTCGAGGCTGGGAGTGGTTCGCTGCTCGCGAGGTGGAAAATCTCGCCCCGCACTATGAATCCTGGCTGTGGGCGGTGTATCTGCGGATGTATGATCTGACGGGGTATTTGCCGCTTCTCGAACGGGCCAGGAGCGGGATTCGCCGGACGATGATGGGCTATCCGGATGAATGGCGATGGACGAATGGTCTGCAGCAGGAACGGGCGCGAATGCTGCTCCCGCTGGCATGGCTGGTGCGTGTCGATGATGCACCGCTGAACAGGGCATGGCTACGGCGAGTTGCCGGCGATCTGCTTGCCCATCAGGGACCGGATGGTGCCATACACGAGGAATTGGGGGTTGAGGGGATGGGACGCTACGGTCCGCCGCGCTCAAATGCCGACTACGGGACACGCGAAGCGCCGCTCATTCAGGAGAGTGGAGATCCGATTGCCGATATGCTGTACACGTCGAATTTC
>CAZIIP010000190.1:0-7033 GCA_964539455.1 uncultured Rhodothermales bacterium | reverse complement strand
ATTTAACGCGCATGTTTTACAAGCTTTGGCTCACAGGAACATGCAGGTTGCCGGCAGAATTCGAAACCTTCCGGAGGCCGGCGGTGTAACGGATCGCAAAGACCTGCTCGATGCCGAAGATGAATTTTATGAACTGGTTAACGGCTGTGCTGCTCACAGCCGGCCTCTTTGCCGGCTGCTCCGCAACCCGCGTACAGGAACGCCACCATTCCGTCCTGTCGCCGCTTTCCACGTCGGCAACGAATGACTCAACGACCCGGCCACTTGACGAACAGGCGCTGGATCGTCTCTTTATCGAGGCTGCAACGCATCTCCTTGTCGGCGAAATAGCAGAGAGCAGAACGGCCATTGACCAACTTCTCTTTGCTGGTCGGCCAAATGCCGGTACCTATGCAATTCTGGCTGATATCGCCTTGGCGTCTGGAGACAATGCCTCCGCGCTTCTGTATGCAGAGTCTGCTTTAGAACTACAGCCACGGACACTGGAAACAAACCTGCTATTTGCACAGGTGCTGGCAAACAACGGACGCCTCAAAGCTGCCAAAGACTTGCTGCTTCGTGAAGGCATTCAAACGCTTTCTGCGATAGAACGAAAACTGGCAGGACTCTACCTTGTGGATTTGTATGAATCTTCGGGCACACCTGATGAAGCCCTGAACATCATCCAATCCGTAATAGAAAGCGGCATCGAAGATCCTGCATTGTATCGACGAGCACGGATCCTGATACACAAAACAGATGATCCGCTGATATTCGCCCCGTTGCTTGCCACACTGGCAAAGGTGGATCCGGCTGCGCTCGAGATACGAAAAATGCTCGTACGGTCGTACGTTGCAGCGGGAGATTCCACCCGGATGCGCGCCTCTCTTGATGCACTACTTCACGATGCGCCGTACGACCCTGATGTGGTACGGTTGGCCGAGACGCTCACAGGTGGATTGAGTTCATCCATCAAAGCCGACCGACTGGGGATTCCCAGTCATTACACCGAAACCTCACGACCGAATTCTCTGCCCCGACCACCATCGGACAAACAGGAACTAAGGCGACTTGCTGAAAGTGTGCCGCCGGTTTCATCTCGGCGAACGACACGGATTACAGACCCCGCAACGACAGGAAGAACGCTGTATCTTCTGGGCCGGTATGGAACTGCGGCGCGCCGGCTAATGACTGCTATTGACGAGAATCCAAAGGATATTCAGTTGTGGCAACTCGCTGCGCACAGTCTACTCGACTCCGGCAAGCTCTCGGAAGCACTCAAACTCATTGAAGAGAGCATGCTACTCTTTCCGGGTAATGTAGGCCTGACTCATTTGCTGGTTGAAGCGCTGCTGGAGACAGGCAAATGCGTTGCTGCACGCCGCCAACTTGATGGGCTGGTGGCCATGCAACGACGTGAAAGCCCGGATTCCTATCAGCAGCCCGCGCGGCAGGTGTACCTGCGTGCGTTAACGTCTGAATGTGCTGGTGATTATGAAACGGTACCTGTGGAGCGGGAGGCCGCAGTCTTACGCTCCCCGTCTACATGCCGCGATATGGCACTCAAAGTGGCGTTGTTTGTAGCCTGGAATGACACGTTGTCAGCTCAGGAAATGCTGCGTGAAGACACACTATGCGACGGACGACCGGATCATCAATTGCTTCTGGCCCGGTCCGAATACCAGGCAAGTCTTAAGGCGGTCGCCACACAACGACTAAACGAGTTGGTGGCCGACCCTCCATCACCGACCGGAGCGTATATTTTGCTGGGGGATCTGCAGGCTGAAGTTGGAAATCGGGAGAATGCAAGGCGAATATGGCTTAGCGCTGCGGATCTCGATCCCGATCACGCGGTACTTCAAAGCCGCCTGGAAGAAGTCAACTGAACAGATAATTCGACAGCGTAAAGTGTGCAACTGCTCAAAAGATCATTTGCGATCATCATACTGATCGGCATTGTCGCTGCCGCCAGTGGTTGTCGATCTACAATACGTCTGGCTGATCTTCCGGACAGCCGCCCCTCGCTGTTTCCCGCACACTCGCTTGGACAGATTCGCTATCAGATGGCCGTGGTTCCTGATACGATTCAATCTTTTGACAGCCGCTCCGAGGTCCGATACGTATCGCCTGACATGAAGGGTTCGTTTTCCCTGCATATCAGACAACTGCGGGCCGATACGCTGGCTATCGGCGTCTCCATACACCGCATTCGTGTAGCCCGGGCTCTCGTTACCGCCGACAGCTTTTTCGTATACGACCGAATTAAGAAAGATCTCTATTTCAACAGCACGGAAGCGGCGCTAAGACATTTGGGAATGCCGTTAACGCTGAGTGACGTGGGGGAAAATCTTTTAGGAACACTTGACGTCCCGACTGGTCGCGGCTGGCAGGTACGTGCGGATACGTCCTATTACTATGTGACTAATGCGCAACGCGGTGCGTCATTCACAATCGATCCGCGCATTTGGCGCGTCACACGTTATGAATTGCGAAATGAAGACGGCGAAGTTGTCGAACGTCGCGAATTTGACAGCTTCGATCAATTCGGAAATGCGTTTCTTCCGCGAAAGGTCACCATCACCAGACCGCTGGATGAACAGTATTTGTCCGTCTATCATCGTTCGCTCGTCGTTAATCCAGACGAACTAGATCTTAGCTTTCAAACGAGTGACAATCCCACCCGAATCGTATTTCCATAGTCAACATGGACACCCGGAATACACGATCGACGACCACATGGGCGGCAACGTTGGCCCTCGTGCTTGCGGTACCGACGCTTGTCCATGCACAGTCGGAAGATTCACTGCTCGTTGATCAACGTCGGGCGACCGAGCAGCGTCTGGAAGCACTCGAGGCCCATATTCGGGATTATGAAGAGCGTCTCGAGGCTACGGCAAGAGAAGAGCGTTCCGAATTGTCAACACTTGACGAGGTGGATCGCCAGATTACCGTGCGTCAAGAACTAATCTCAACGTATCGTCAGCGAAACAGCCAACTCTCTCGTGATCGCACTTCGGCGGAACAACGTATTGCCCTTCTTCAGCACGAACTGCAAATACAGAAGCAACTGTACAAGGATATCGTCCGCCATGCGTACAAGCATGGCCGATTGGATTATTTGGCGCTATTGCTCACATCCGGTTCTCTGAATCAGATGTTGGTTCGCGTGAAATACCTTCGGGCATTCATGAATCAGAGACAGAAACGACTGCGGGAGATTCAGTATACATCGGATGAATTGGCGGGACGGCATGATCAGCTGGCTTCCACCCAGCTCGAAAATGAGCGACTCATCGAAAAAGATCGGCAAGAGCGCGACAATCTGCGCCGGCTCAGGGAACAGCGAACGGAGGTTATCGAAGACATACGGGAAAAGCGCTCATCGCTCGCCGCTGAACTTGATAATAGCCGCCGTGAGGCTGAACAGCTCCAGGAAAGACTGCGCGCCATTATTGCAGCCGATGCCTCCAATACGGTGAACCTCGACCCGGTCGAAACAGCCGAACTCGCCGGATACGCCGCCTCTTTTGATCAACGCAAGGGGCGCCTTCCCTGGCCTGCTTCAGGTGTCGTAACCGAAAACTTCGGTACACGTGTACATCCTGTTTACAAGACCAAAACTCCCAATCCGGGTATCGAAATTGCTACACGACCAGGAGCCGAAGTAGAAGCCGTTCACGACGGCATCGTTAACCGCATACTGGCTATGCCGGGATACGGCACCATGATCACATTAAGCCATGGAGCTTACACGACGGTTTACGGAAACATGTCGCAGATAGCAGTCCAACAGGGGCAGCGCATCGTCACCGGACAGGTTATCGGACGCTCCGGTACACAATCAGAACCTCGCAAAACCGCGCTCTTCTTTGCGCTGTTTACGCCTGACGGTGAACCTGTCAATCCGACCACATGGCTGCGAGACCAATAGAGGTCCAGGACAGGAATTGCAAGGCACCCACCCCTGGAAAACGGTTGATGTAGACCCGAATCTGCACGCCGATGCAATGAATATTCTTCCGAACAGACTCCTCTGATTCAGTTGATTGCTGATACAGGATCCAGCTGTCTGCTCAAAGCGCAATCAGGCCCCAACGCCCAGTGGCAACGCATTCTACGCTATACATTATCGGTGATGGGTTACGCAGTAATGCCCACCAACCGTGTTACGACAATAGCTGATATTGCCTGCATAGAAGACGCCGATGCGACTTTCGGGAATGGAGAATGCAATATTCGCATTTCGAAGGCGGCAGCTTCTATTGCAGTCCGGATCAAGATCTGGTAGCAAACCCACAAGCTATGCTTTCGTACCAGGCGTCATCCGGAGGCGCAGGCGAAGCCGGCCCACAGCTACATGCCGACTCTACGTTGGCGCAACCTCCTGGAGCAAGGACAATCGCACACATTAAACACGCCAATCACAGCGTCTGTAGCTAATGTTGCCACGATAACCGATCCGCCTCAGCCAACGTGGAATGACTATGAAGAAATCGTTTAATCTCGGCCACTTTTCAGGGATCGCTCTACGCATTCACTGGACGTTCAGCCTGCTCGTTCTGGGAGTATTCGGACTCTACCTCTTATCCGGCAGTACGATTCAAGAAAGCCTGTTTGGTGTCGCGCTCATCGTTGCGCTGTTCGTGTGTGTAGTGCTGCATGAATTCGGGCACGCGCTCGTAGCACGGCGTTTTAACGTGCCGACACGAGACATTACGCTCTATCCGATTGGTGGAATAGCCAGACTGCAACAAATCCCGAGGAAGCCTCGAAAAGAGTTCCTAATCGCCATTGCCGGTCCGGCGGTGAACTTGGTGATAGCCGGGCTCCTGCTCGTCGGACTCATGCTCGGTGGAAGGGCGGTTACGGCCGACGTGTTGATGGAACCGCACAAGCATTTCCTCGGAAAGCTCATGTGGCTGAACGTGATCATTGTCGGGTTCAACCTTCTTCCGGCATTCCCCATGGACGGCGGACGCGTACTGAGAGCCGTTCTCGCATCCAAAATGGACTACCTGCGGTCCACCCAGATAGCCGCTCGTATTGGACAGGGTATGGCTTTTTTATTCGGCCTCATCGGACTGATTGTCTTTAATCCAATTCTCCTCTTTATCGCACTCTTCGTCTATGTTGGTGCCCAACAGGAAGCACATATGACGATGACGCGCCTCGTTACCGAAGGTGTCCCGGTAAGACAGGCGATGATTACTTCGTTTGAGACGTTGCATCCGGGCAGTACCCTGAAAGAGGCCGTTGATAAGCTATTGGCTGTATCCGAGCCGGGATTCCCGGTGATCGACGGCGAAAACGTTGTCGGAATGCTGACCCGCAAGAAACTTCTTGAAGCCGTCGGAGCCCATGGGGTCGACGCCAAAGTCGAACAATTCATGGAGAAGGATTTTCCGATGATCGGTGAGGATTCCATGCTCGACCGCGCCTTTCGGACGATGCAGGAACAAAAGCTATCCTTCACACCGGTGCAACGTGACGGAAAGCTTGTGGGACTGCTTACGCTCGAAAACATAGGGGAGTGGCTGATGATTGCCGGCGCACTCCGGGGATCAACGGTTCGCAGCGAGTCGAACGCCGTACCAACACTCTCGCAATAGGCGAGCCCAAACGCCTATTGCTTGAATTGCCTGAGTCGATCCCTCCCTTGCAGTGAAAGCTGCAGTTGTCGTTCAGTATGTCGCTCTAGCCGCCGGAATGCTATACACCGATGATCGAACACTTCATTCACTTCGCTCAAGCTCGTATCGCCGGACATTATCAATACCTCTCACGTTGTCCGATGCCCCCGTGGCCTGCCCGGTTGCCGTGTGGCTAACATCATTCCGTAATTGAAAGAAACGGATTGGGGCCGCTGATAGGTAGAAATGAAAAAGCCGGGATATTCCCGGCTTTTCTCCGTACCGCGTACGGGATTCGAACCCGTGTTACCGGCGTGAAAGGCCGGCGTCCTAAACCACTAGACGAACGCGGCGTGCTATTTCTCATGCCCGGGGGTGACTGAAGGGATTTGAACCCTCGGCCTCCAGGGCCACAACCTGGCGCTCTAACCGACTGAGCTACAGTCACCATATAGCGAAGTAACTCCCTGTGACAGGTGCATATCGCATATAGATTAGATAAAATAAATAATTCATGGTTACCGAGCAATCGTCCGTCTACCGTATCAAAGCGATTTTTCCATATACCGTACCTTCACCATTGCGACCGACGGCGGCAACAATGTATACTGCAGAGGGTGCGGGCTTGCCCTCGTCCGTACGTCCATCCCATACCATTCGCCCCCCCCGCCCCTCCATTGATTTAATTATCCGTCCGGAAACGGTCAGAATTTTAACATCGGTTTCGCTTACAAGTCCTTCAATTGTAATGCGGTTAGCAAAACCCGGGCCCACTCTCGCCGGATTCGGGAAAATCGACAATGCTTGCAGTTCCGGCGAGGGCGATACCGCGTCTCCCTGAACGCTCAGCATACCTTTGTTTGTGGCGAAATATACCCGACCTTTCCGATCGTCTGCGCCGATCGCCACGACATCGTCCGAGAAGAGCGGTGAATTGTCCGTCGTATAGTGTGACCTGATTTCCGCACCTCCGACGCTTGTCAACTCCAGCATCCAAACTCCGGTTTTCGATGCAATCCAGAGGTTGTTGGCTGCATCTACAAACAGATCATTAACGAATAGATCGCGAAGGAGAAATGCGCGCTCTCCTGAATCCAATTCCGTAATCGGCCATTGCGCCTGAGCAGCTGCAGGATCGTCAAACAGCACCAGGGACGGCGTCGAGAAGAAAGCAATTCCACGTTCCGTACCGATCCAGACGTTTCCAAAACCGTCTTGCGCCCAGGCCGTCACGGTTTCATTGGGCAGACCAACGCCACCCGCACCCATGCCGCGTATATATCGGCTCTTATCATCGCCGCTATCCGCGGGATCCTCGCCGGAGTCGAAAACCAGCAACCCTTGGGTTCGGTCACAAAGGATCCACTTTTGTCCGAACGTATCTATGTGGATCTGCCGGTACGAAAGGCTCGGCGGTGCTCCCG
>CAZIIP010000189.1:0-7077 GCA_964539455.1 uncultured Rhodothermales bacterium | reverse complement strand
GCGATAGCTGTCCGGCGGGTACCACGTTTCCTCGGGATAGTTCACCGCGACTTTCTCGCCGCGCATCTTCCCAAACGTGTAGCTGAGTCCCTTCAGGATTTCCGGGAGGTAGAGCCGCTCCCAGAAATTCATCGTGCTCTCGTTGTTCTTGCTGGTGTTCTCCGGCTTTCCGGGCATTGTGTCTGTAAGCTTTGTGTCGGGTGCGCCGATTCTACGCAGCTAACGCATCAGTAGTTCACGCTCAGGATTTACGAAACGACATCACGACCGGCACTCCTTCGAAGGCAAATGCCGCACGTAATTTGTTCTCCAGATAGCGACGGTAATCATCCCGTATCCCCTTTGGCCGATTGGTAAATATCCCGATCACCGGAGGGTTGACGTGGACCTGAGCGAAGTACCTGATCTTGACCTGCCGACCACGGTCCATCGCGGGCGGGTAGGACCGGACGGCCGCGTGCATCACATCGTTCAGTTCGGATGTCGGCAAGCGCCTGCCGCGTGCATCCACTACCTCCACGACACGTTCCATCAAGCGGAAGATCCGCTGCCGTGTCAGGGCGGAGATAAACAGAATCGGCACGTAGTTCATCGTCGGGATTCGCTCGCGAATGGTCCGCTCATACGCGCGCGCAGTATTCGTCTCCTTTGGAATCAAATCCCATTTATTGACGGCCAACACGAGTCCTTTTCGCTGCTCCTCCGCCTGTTTCAGCACGCGAATATCCTGCGCCTCGAGTCCCTGCTCCGCGTCGATGAGCAAAACGGCCACATCACACTCTGCAATCGCCCGTTGCGTACGCACGCTTGCGTAAAACTCTACATTTCCGGTGATCCGCGTTTTCCTCCGCAGGCCGGCCGTGTCGATCAGCGTCAGTTCCCGCCCCTTGAAACGCAAAACGGAGTCGATGCGATCGCGGGTCGTGCCGGCAATTTCAGTTACGATTGACCTTTCCGTTCCGATTAGCGCGTTGGTCAGGGAGGATTTGCCCACGTTCGGCCGGCCGATGAAAGCAATTCGCGGACGGTTTTCCTGGTCCTCTTCTTCCTCCTCCTTGGGTAGTTCCGCAACCAGGGTGTCCAGCAGCTCCCCCGTACCGGACCCGTTGATCGCACTGACCGGAAATACCGGATCGATACCCAACCGATAGAACTCCGCGGCGGCCCACCTGCGCTCCATGTTGTCCGCCTTGTTGGCCACCACCAACACCGGCTTGCCGATCGGGCGCAGCATGGCCGCCATCGTCTCATCCAGATCGGTAATGCCCGTGACGATGTCTACAACAAACAGAATGGCATCCGCCTCCTCCACGGCCAGTTCAACCTGGTCCCTGATCGCCGATTCGAGCGGCCGATCGGAGCCGGGAACGTACCCGCCGGTATCGATGACGGAGAAGGTGACGCCGTTCCAGAACACACTGCCATACAACCGATCGCGGGTGATGCCCGAGACATCGTCCACGATGGCTTTTCTTGACTCAATCAGCCGGTTGAAGAGGGTCGATTTGCCCACGTTCGGCCGGCCGACAATTGCGACGGTGGTCATTGCTGGATCGAATCAGGCTTCGGAAGACGGTGTCGTTACCGCCGGAAGGGGAAATGGTTACAACCTTTCCTTTCTCTCGATATGCATCGACCGGAACAGCATAACGGCCGATTCGGCGGTCTGCATCGTAAACCAGTAGTTAATCCCGGCACCTACCGCCGCTCCGACTACCGGAATCAACTGTCCCATTTTGCGCCCGATCAGGTTTTTGGCGATCTCACGGGGCAAATGCCGGTTCTGCTCGCGGAAGGTATCCGACGACGCGCGCCCCCGGTATTCGAGATCATGCGCAAACGCTGCCGCGGCCACACTCATTTCCCGGGTCGCCTCATTTTTGGCCTTCTGGCTGCCCGAGGCGGCAACATTGAAGATCGACAGCACAAGTGGGCGGTATTTGGGATCCTTGATCGAGAATCCATAGCACGCGCTGATCTGCTGTATCAACCTGAAATTGATGCCGAAAAGAAGCGGGATGTCGGCGATGATCAGCGCCGCGCCACCGAGTCCCGTACCTCCACCCTCTACTGCTGCAAGCACCGCATTCTCGGTAAACTGTGACCGCGCAAGGGCGTCGATCGGCTCCAGAGGTTTGTCCCGCAACTCCTCTATCGACGCCACCTCGATGTCGCGGTCCTTCGCTTCCTTGAGGACGCCCTTCTCGTCATGCGTCCACGTCGATGCATCACTCAAAGTCGACAGAAATTTGGCGATGGCATCGCTCGCCTGGTCTACCATCTCCTCGGGCACAACCTGCGACACCACCCAGTCGAAGGGGCGCATCGTCCAGTTGAAGACCTGCTGGAGAAACGAAGCCTCGTCATACCGCCAGGCTTCGATGTCCCGACGGGCCTTTTTTTCATAATCTGACAGTCGCATGTATGGTTCCTCCGTATTGCGCGAATCCGCTTGCTAAGGCTTACGCATTCCGTTGTCTGTAGATGCAGCGATCAGCCGTTTCACCGTATGGCGCATCGGGATTTTTCCGCGAATCGGTCCCGCTATTTGCAGTGTTACGAGCAGCAGCTCAAGCCTGAATGAAGATAAGCCCGGCAATTCCAACCAAAAAGCAATACAGGGCAAACACTTGCAGGCGTCCCTGTTTCACAAAGCTGATCACCACCTTGATTGCCCAGATACCGGACAGGTATGCGACGATTGTTCCGATTACCAGCGGCAGGATTCCCACCGCACTTTCAACCTCAAACATCTCAATGGCCTTTAGAATGGTCGCTCCTATAATGACGGGGAGGACCATTAGAAAGGAAAAATCGGCCGCCTCGGACCGCTCCACGTCGGTGTAGATGGCGGTGCAGATGGTCGCACCGGACCGGGAGATGCCCGGAATCAGCGCCGCAGCCTGCGCAATACCGGTGAGAAGTGACCTCCACGCCGACATTTCGCTTTTCGGATGTTTGCGAAGCATGGCGAGAAGCAGGAGCAATCCGGTCACGCACAACATGAGGCATACCAGCACCGGATCCGAAAATGCCGCCTCCAGGGGATCCTTGAACAGCACGTATACGACGGCGGTCGGGATGATCGAGATCAATATGAACACCACAACGCGAAAATCCTTGCTCGTGCGGTATTGTTCGGAGACATACCCGGGGCGTTTTGCGGCTCCAACCACCTCGCGAAGCAGCGCGCCCACCCGTCTGTGGTAAACCGTCAGAATGCTGAGTGTTGTTCCGAAGTGCACGAACACCTCGAAGGTGATCTCGCGGGCCATGGTCTCGTCCAGACCGAAGAAATACTGTGCCAGAACGAGATGCCCGGAAGACGAGACCGGCAGGAACTCCGTCAGTCCCTGCAGCAATCCCAACAATGCGGCTTGCCACCACGTCATGTGCAACTGTGATTCATGGTACGTGTGAGGCGGTGAAGATAGATGTTTGCCCCCACATTGTCTTGTCCCTCACGTCTTCGGAACGGCAGGTGTCACCATCACGACCTGCTCCCTTTCCACGCGGACCGTCCCCGGCGGCGCACCGCGGGGTTTGCGTACATATTTACGCTCTGTATAAATGACCGGTGCCAGTCCGGACGTTCGTGCATCACTCCACCAGGCCGCGATGGCGGCCGCGCCCTCGATTGCTTCTCTTCCCAGTTGATACGTTTTGTTCGGCAGACGCAGCACCACATGCGATCCCGGCACACCCCGGGCGTGCAACCACAGATCGAATTTTCTTGCATGACGTTGCGTGAGAAGATCGTTCTGGTTGGCGTTCCGTCCCACCCAGACTTCCAGACCTCCGGCCACCGTGTACGTTCTGAAGGGCACATCGGACTTCCCGGTCGCCCGATCGGCAAGCATCCGTACCTTTTCCGTATGCTCTTTCTCGAAGGCCTCCAGTTCCTTCAACGTGCCCGTTCCTTTCAGCCTGGCCACTAACTTCGCGGCCTCTTCCGCGTCTTTTTTTGCCTGTTTCAACCGCTTTTCCGCGTGAGCACGGGCTTCCCGTGAACGTCGGGCCTTGTCGTAGTAGCGCTTTGCGTTCTCGAAGGGATCCAGGGCCGGGTCAAGCGGAATCGTCACCCACTCTCCATCTTCGAGGATATTCCGGAGTCGTGCTTCCTCCTGACCGCGGGCGAGATCGTGAGCCGCCGCCATCAACAGATGACCCCAGGTTTCGTACCGGCTGGCCCTCGAGGGACTTTCCAGCGTTTTTTGCATCTCCTCCGCACGCCGTCGCAGGCGTTCGGCATTTCCGAAAACGCGCTGATGCAATGCTTCGTAGCGGTGCGAAAATGCGGCGTGAACATGCAGGTGACGAACATAGGCGGCCGCCGCCTCCATAACGGTAGTAAACTGCTGCTCCGTCTCAGCCTGCCGGCTCATCAACGGGAGCAGTGAAAACCGTCTCGTAGCTCCCTCTCCGTAGATGCGCGGCTCCGGGTCATGCAATTGTTCTTCCAGCCGCTGCTTTTCGGTCAGCACCTTGTGAAATATCGAATCGTCGCATGCCGCCGGATCGTGATCGAATACGTCCGCCCGAACGATAAGCTCTTCCGCCAGATCCCGATCAAAAAGCGGGAACGCGCGCGACGCGGCCTGTCGCATATCCTTTGAACCGGCCTTCCAGCGGTCTCTCAGTGCATCCACGGTATCGATCGACGGAGCGGAGCGGGCTTTCGGTGCTTGTTGTCCGCGCAAGGATTCGTCTTGTTGGAAGGCCCGCATGATGGTTCCCTCCGAATCAACGAGGAAAATGTTCGGTCGGGGACCGAAGGGAACAATGCGGATCTCCATCCCGCCGTCCAATTTTATCGTCAGGAGCCGGTCGCGGTGGGCTACGAAGACGGCACGTACCGGCAGACCGGTCGCTTCCTCGAAGAGCGTTGCGACATTCTTTCGCGCCTTTCTATGGGCGGTCGACAGGTGCGCATATCGGAGCGCTTTGGCAACGGAGATCTTCAAAACAATCGGAGAATCTCTGTCCTCCGTCGCTATGATCAACTCGTCGCGAACTTGCGAGTAGGCCTCCGATATACGGCGTCCCTGCAGCGTCTTGTCAAACTCCCGGGCGAGTGCAAGCCACGTGTAGTAAGTTGAGATCATCAATGGTTGCGCGCGTGGGTGCCTGGATATACGGAGGCTAGCGAACGACAGGAGTGGATCCGGCAAGAGCTACGAGATCCTCACTGACCTCCCTCTTGAGCCGGTCGATGATGCGGCGAACGAGTCGCGCATTCAGCGAGGCGACCGTGGGACGTGTGAGTTCCTGCGCGGGGGGCAATGAAACCGCCGGATCGTCTGCAGTCCGCTCGAGCCGGGATGCAGCATACGTCATGGAGGCTCCGATCTCGAACGTGCCGTTCCCCGCCAGGCCTGTGCCGAACACATCGATCAGACGATAATCTACCCGGCAACTTGCGCGTCGCACTTTTTCTTCAAAAGAGGCTCCTTCCATATCTACAATCTGATAGCCGGAGAGGCGGCCCCGCAGCACGATATCGACATCGAGTTCCAGGCCGATGCTGCGTGCCTGTGCATCGGATGCAACGCCGTCTTCCGCCTCACGTGCCAGTACGATCCGGAAAATGGCCGTGGGATCCTCCGCGAGTATGCTCGCGGCGTCACCTCCGCCCAGATAGGAAGAGGGCCTGCCGTGCTCGAACATGACCTGGGGGCGCTCAGACCAGAAGGCATATCGCAGCGTGTCGTTGAGGGAGGAGTGCACCGCCTCCAGATGAGAAGCGCCGGTTGAATCTTCAACCGTAAACGGCAGGGCGGCAAAGTAGTAGGTAGGCACGAACACCTCTTCCGCAAGCTTGACGGCCTCCGCCTCGGCGCGCAGCCGCCTGGCTTCATCGGTCAGCGCGGGATTGGCGGTATTGTCCAGCGCCCGGTCCGCCATTCGGATAGCCCCCTGGTAATCGCCTTCCAGAAGCAATTCTTCTCCTTGCCGCACGAGCGCCCGCGTTTGTCCGAACGCGACCGCCGGAACCAGTGACGAATCCGGATTAAATTGTTGCAAAGCCTGATCGTATGCCGCGATTGCATCAGACCATCGTCCTTCACCTTCGAGACGTTGTGCATGTTGGTATGCTGCCAGTGCGGCCCGTCGCCCCAAATCCTCCAGTTTATTCTCGCTACCCCCAAAAAGGTCGATGCCGAATTGCTCCGCCCGGCTTTTCAGAATCAGAACGCCCTCGACCGCGCGTATCGCTCTTTCCCATTCGCCTTCCGCCTCCGCGGCGTTCAAGATCTTTTGTGTCTCAGTCAATACCGAAGGCGCAACCCGCTTCAATCCCGAGCGGGCCTCTTCGCGGTTCGTCTCCAGCAATCCTCCTTCCAGCGCCCGAACGAAATGGAACGCCGCTTCCATGTAGCGACCTTCCAACTCGAGACGCTGACCACGGCGAAGCTGAGCGGTGGACGTAGAGCACCCAGGTAGGACATTTAGGAGTCCCGCCAAAAAAAGACCCATTACGCCGATCCACAGGGAACGGCGTGTCGGCATTCGTTTACGGCAATCTTCGCACGATATCATCAAACGCCTCTTCTGCAATTTCTTCGGCCAGGGCTTCGATCAGTTCTTCCTCAATAGCCAGTTCCTGATCGCGCCATCGGTCTTCGTCGAAGGCGCGACGCTCGGATCGTGACAGTTCAAGATCCCGATAATCGCCCTCGTAGACCGCATGTTCGAATCTACCTGATTCTCGTTCTCGGATACGGCCACGGTCGACAATCCTGCGACTGCGGATATCGACCAACGCGATTTCGACTTCCGCTTCGTAACGCAGTGTGCCGGAGCGCTGCGTGTAGCGGACCGTTTCGCCTTCTCGGGTACGGGCGGTCAACCTCCGTTCGCGAACGTCTGCTTCCTCAACCGCTAACCGCGTAACTGAACCGACAAAAACGATATCGGCCTGCACCCGGCGACCCACGCGTGCCGCCTCTACCGGTGAGATCGTCGATCGGTTGTATCGGAGGCGTCGGAGCTCGCGGCGGAGTACGATAGGATCCGTAGACGCCACCATCAGCGGCGGCCGGCTCCAGAATGCGATCTCGAGAAAATCATTCAATT
>CAZIIP010000188.1:0-7079 GCA_964539455.1 uncultured Rhodothermales bacterium | reverse complement strand
AAGTAAGGGAAGTAAAAATGTATGGAAGTAAGGGAAGTAAAAATGTATGGAAGTATGGGGGTGATGAGGTATTGGGAGGAACCGAGGAACCGAGGAACCGAGGAACCGAGGAACGGAGGAACCGAGGAACGGAGGAACGGAGGAACCGAGGAACGGAGAAGCGACCGGGATATGGCTATGGCTGCTTCACATATTCACATTTTCACATATTCACATATTCACATTTTCACATCCACATCCACATCCACATCCACACGTCCACAGATCCATACTCCCACACATTTACACCTCCACGCTCCCACACCCTCCTCACCCTCCCAGCTCTGACCGAACAACCTGCGCGCCCTTCACCATCGTCTTCAACTTGGCGCGGGCGGCCCAGCGGGCGGTCTGGCTGAATCCGCAATCCGGCGTGACGACCAATTGCTCCGGGGGGACGTATTCGAGGGTTCTCCGAATACGATTTGCGACCAGTTCCGGAGGCTCTACGAAATAGTTTTTGACGTCCACCAGCCCTGCAGCAACGGTTTTACCGGCCTCTACCACCTGCTCCGTCAACTGAAGCTCGACCAGCTCGCGGTTGGCGAACTCCATCGCCAGTTCGTCGGCCTTCAGATCCAATATATGCGGGAAAAGCGGCCCATAGGTGCGGTGCGCGACCGGTCTGCCGACAAAATTCCCGAAACAAAGATGCAACCCGATCCGGGCCTCCACCCCATCCACCGTCTTGTTGAACAGCTCCGTAAATAGCGTCGGATCATTGGACGAGTGGACGGCAAATGACGGCTCATCGAGCTGGATGAACGTCACGCCATCGGCCACCAGCGCCTTGCACTCCGCATTGATGATCTCCGCAAACGCATCGGCGGCCTCCATCCGGTCGGCGTAGATTTGCCCCGGCTGGATGCGGCCGGCCAGCGTATACGGTCCCGGACAAGGCATCTTGATCTCATGCTGCGTACGGTTTCGCAGGTAGTCGTATTCCGCCACCAGTCCCAGACCGTTCGGCGCCTCGATCTCCTCCTCCGCGACGAACTTCTCGCGCTGGTCGTGTCCGGCGGGTCCCAGCTTGCGCTGCGCCGGCACCTCCCGCAAGCCGGTCAATCTCCCGTAAAAATCTGCCGTAAAAAATCCGAGACGACGCATCTCGCCGTCTGAGATCACGTCGACGCCCGCTTCTTCCTGGTCCCGGATCGCCAGATCGACGGCATCGTCCAGTGTCTCCGTAATGTCGGACGGTCCGAATTCCCCTCTTTCGATCGCTGCAACTGCGGAAATAAACCAGGAGGGCCAGGCGTAGCTGCCTATGATGGAGGTCTGGAGCATGAGGGAAGAGGTTTCGGCCGGCTCCGCCTACGGCTTCGCCGAGCCTGAGGGTTTCGAGAAAATCGTAATAATTAGAAATTACGCTATGAGTTATGAATTGTAACCCTCTCCCCCGACTGCAACACCGCATAAGCCTGTCCCAGCCTCTCACACTCCGATACAAACAGCTCCGGCGATTCGGTATTGAAGGTAAACATATCGTAGTGGCACGGGACGACCAGTCCGGCGCCGATCTCGTTCGCCAGACGGGCGGCTTCCGCGCCGTCCAGGTTTCCCGCTACCCGTCGTTCGGGTTTGTTGCCGTTGATGGGTAGTATCGCCAGATCGATATTCCACCGCCCAAGCCGTTCGGCCAGCCCATCGTACCACAGCGTATCGCCGCTGTGATAGATCACCCGGTTGCCACAGGAGATGACGTAGCCCATGTACCGGTTCCGGCCCTTTTCATCCGTATCGAGGTCGTTGTGCGCGGCAGGCAGACCGTGAAAAGTAAAACCGGCGACCTCGACGGAGGCGCCGTCGGTCAGACCGACCAGCCTCTCGGGATCCATAGACAGACGCTCGGCAGCGAAAGTCCGGTTGGCCTCCGGCACGAGAATCGATACCTCACTATGTGCCCCGACAACCGGCAGAATCGTTTCGGCGTCGAGGTGATCGGTGTGGTTATGGCTGGAGGTGATCACGTCGACGAAGCCGAGCCGCGACGGATCGACGACGCGCTCGGTCATCCGGGTGTGAGGCTTGTCCGTGTCGGCGTACTTCCGCGTGAGGGAATCGGAGAGATACGGATCGATCAGCGCGAACCGATCGCCCGATCGAATCAGAAAACCGCTCTGTCCGAGCCACCAGACATGAATCTTGTCGGGTTCGTCGCCCGAACGACGCACATCATCCAGGAAATCGGTGTCCTTGCGGAGGGGTTGAATCATGAAGGGTATCCGTTGGGGTGATCGGGTCTACGACGGCTGCTCTTCCAGCAGCAGCCGCATCATGCTTCTTGCGGCCTGTCGGGAGACCTTCCGGATCAGGTCGCGATCGACCTCGTCGCCGACCTCGTAGGTCACGGCCGGACAGCCGAACGTCCGGTTGAACCAGTTTTTCGAGATGGGCGCTTCGAGTCCGAAGGATTCTTCCACCACCCGATAGCGCGGCAGTTTGCTTTTGATGTCGTCCAGCCAGGCATCGGTGAAACCTTCCGGGTGAGTGGGGATGTCTTTCGCCAGGGTGTAGAAGATGTCTTCCTGGGTCGAGTGGAAATCGATGGCGAAGTACGCGCCTTTTCCTTTTCCTTTCCCGGAGCCACCCGCGAGTTGCGTAAAATAGTCGCGTGCCCGGCGGGTTTCCGGCTGGTTGAAGTGGTGCCAGTCCCGGTTGAGGTCCACCCCACCGGCATTGTTGCGCCAGTGTCCGCCGTCCACACCGTCCGGATTCATGAGAGGCACAGCAACCGTCTTGAAGGACCTCCTGAACCGCTCCGCAAGCGGCGTCTGGGCGGCAATGGCCTCGACGAATGCCTCCAGGGCAATGCTTCCGGTTACTTCCGGCGGATGTTGTCTGCCGATAATGAACACGTATTTCTCGGCGGCCGGATCCTCACCTATTTTCACGGCGGTGAGGGGTCGGTCCTGACGCGACCGTCCGAATATCTCGCGCACGACGTACGATCGTTCCTCCAGGACGGCTATCCAATCGTCGATGTAGTCGGTATTTATCAATTCCTGGGCTGCAATCCAGAGCGTATCGTGATCGAGTTCCACCTGAAAGTCGAGGGTTCCGGCCGCGGTATCCGGATGCATGCGGCTGCGCGCGATGGCCTTCCACGTCCGCCCGTCGTCGCTGATTTTCGGGACATAGCGGTGCTTGCCGTCTTCATATGTCAATCGGACCTTCAGGTCACGTTCCCTCTCCGAAATCAGGCGAAACGCATACCAGGGGCTATTGTTAACCGGATTCCGTTCCGGGGCGATGGTCAGGTCGAGCAGGCTGTCGCCGTCGAGTGTCGCATCGTTGATACGGGCCCCTTCGAAATCGGTATCCAGCCGTATGTCGGCGCCGTCGAGCCAGGCGGAGGAGCGAACGGGTGGCGTGATGGGCTTGTCCGTGGTTACAAATGATCCGGGCGGGTCGTAGTGGAATTCGTCTTTAAGGGACATTTTTCGGGAGCAGGCCGCAAGGAGAAACAGCAGCGGGAGGATCCAGATCTTTCGCCGGAAGTTTCTCATGCGTTGTCTAGATTTCATGATCTTTTGCCCTCATACGCAATAACCGGCTCAGGATTCCCCGGAAGGGGTAATCACATCCATCACGCCATTCGTCAGGTTATCCATGTTTTGCCGTTTGATTGTGTCACGTAGATCGATAATCCGTGGCATTTCTGTGGTCACGGTCATGCTTGCGGCAGCCGGCGCGGTGGCACAACCCGTATTTCGCGTGCATCCGTATCTGCAGCCGGCCGGACCGGATGAAATGACGATCCGGTGGTTTACAACCGACAGCGTCGCCACGAGCGCGGAGCTTTATCATCCCGATGGCCGCGCGGAATCCCGTGAGCCGGCGACGATTCGGGCGACGGCGCTGGTGTATTCCGAGTGGGAAAGGGCGGAGCATCCGGTCGACATCCCGCCGGCGCCGTACCGGCACACGGCGACGTTTGGGGGGCTTCATCCGTCGACCCGCTATCGCTACACGGTGCAGGCGGCCGATTCCGTCATTTCGGCCTGGTTCACGACACCTCCGACGGCCGGCGATTCGCTGCGGCTGATCATCTACGGAGACGCTGAAACCGAACCCGAGTCGCGTGGGAAGCACGCGCCGTGGGGCATGGCGAGCGGTGACACCGACCGGACCTATCTGATCGATCAGGCCGAGGGGTACCGTGAAAATCTCCGCATCATCGCGAAACGCCGGCCCGATTTGATCCTCGTCACCGGTGATCTGGTGAGGATCGGCAACGAGCAGCGCGACTGGGATGCGTTCTGGAGAGCCAACACCCATCCGGATTCGTCTCGTACAATCGGCGGCCGTTTCCCCCTGCTGCCGGTCCTCGGCAACCACGAATATCTCGCCCCACACGTGGATCGGGACGACAAATTCGGCTATCCACAGTCTGAAACCGCCGTTGCGCGCTATTTGACGTATTTCTCGCTACCGACCAACGATGCACCGTTTTCCGAGCAGGAAGGACGGTACTACCGGCTGGACTACGGAGAAGCTCTGCTATCGATCATCGGACTGGACGTGAACAACAACCCTCCCCAGGGCTCCTCTTCCGATACGAACATATTTCTGACCTCGTACGCGGATGGTGAAGAGGGATGGGCGCCCGCCTTCTCGCCCGGGTCGGCGCAGTATACATGGCTCGAGGCCCAACTGGCGGATGCACGGATCAGGAGCGCATTAACCTTCGTGATGTTGCATTATGTACCGTACTCCTCCGGGATTCATGGGTTGCCGGCGGGATCGGGACCGGGGGAAGATCCACTGTCCGGTCGTCCCGTCCGCGCCCTCATGCCGCTGTTTCTGGAATATGGCGTGGATGCGGTGTTTGCCGGTCACGGTGAGATGCTGGAGCGTTCGGTGGTATCCGGTATCGAACAGTCCGCCACGGGTCCTCGCGACCACATGATTCATGTATACGACGTCGGGATCGGAGGCGACCACTTGCGTGGCCCGGATCCCGATGTCGACAATCCGTTCGGCCGGTTTCTTGCGGTACGTGATGCGCCGGAAGTATGGGAAAATGAAGTGTTGGTCGACGGTGGTGCGCATTATGGGCATCTGGAGGTGAACATCGGTCCGGCAGGCAACGGGATGCCGAGCTCCACCACCGCCCGCATCGAGCCGGTGTATGTATTTCCCGTCGTTGACGCGTCCGGGGTTTTGTCTCATACCGAGCGAAGGATCTATGATGACGTGGTCGTCCTGAAAAATGAGCCTGGCACCGGCACGGGTACGGATCGTGAGGAGGATCCGATGATTCAGACGCCCGGTCCGGAGATAACGCTGTATCCCCAACCGGCAGGAGATCGGTTGAGGGTGCGGTTTGCATCGCAGAATCCGATAGAACCCGAGCTCACGATCTATGATGTGACAGGACGCAACGTGTCTGCAACGATCGAACGCAGCGGGACGGTTTTTGTGATTGATACTTCCGGGCTGGCGGAGGGACTCTACGGCATAGAATTGAGAGTTGTCGACCGGAGAATTCGGCAGACGTTTGTGGTGAAAAAATGAGGCCGGGCGGTGAGGGGGCGAGCGAAGGCACTTGCTCCGGCGGAGCTGCTACCGCCTCGCTTTAGAGACCGGGTATGAGAATGCGAAGCCGGACGGGTAAAACGGACCATTAACTATCGCTCCCGACAGGCTTCTGCGCATTCAGCGACCAGTCATACGGGATGTAATGCAGTTCCGCATCCTCGGGCACGGGGACATCCCGGTATTGGTTGATCCATGCCGGAATGGAATCCGCTTCGCGCAGAAAGTCTTCCTCGTACCATTCGAAGAGTTGGGAGACGTGCAGGGAGCCGTCCGGCGCGACGCGTACGTGTTTGGGATCGTTCATGGCCGGCCTGACCCGGCTGTCGAGGAATTTGTCCAGGTTGTCTGCCTTGAACGGTTTTGACGGCAACGTCGGACATCCGATGGCGGCACAGACCACGGCAAAATGCAGCCGTGCGTCGGGAAAGTCCTTGTATAGCCAGCCTTTTTCGAGCTGGTCGAGCGTGACCAGTCTTTCGGCAACCGAGTGCTTGACTTTGTCGAAGAATCCCTCGGCGTCGAACGGCGTCTGGATCGACGGATTGTTGACCACCGATTTAATGACGAGCACGTTGTAGGCGTTGATCAGGAAGGCTTTTTGCTCGTCCGGATCCAGGTCCTCATAGTCTGTCGCCGCGATATCGGTCAGGACGGCATCGAGCGCATCCGGATAGGTGCCGATCCGTTCGTAGTCGACGAGGCCGTCTTCGACGTAGGTCATAAATAAAGATTCGAGGTGCACGGCGGGATTGCCGCAGGTTTGGGCGATGGCGCTGGCGCCAACGAGGAAGATGATTGCCGGTGAACGCGTGATGAATCGAATAGGCATGGAAAAAATTATTAGCGTAATGAAAAAATGGACGAACGGAGGAACCTGTCCCGGCGGAGTTGCTTCCGGACGGCTGCCGAGACCAAGTGCCGTTGGGCGAAGCCGGACGGAAGGGTGGATGACAGGGAGGTCATAGTTTCATTCGTCGTATTTGAAACGGGACCTGTTAATCTCCATGTGCTCTGCGTCTCCGCGAGAGATCATATTGCATCTCGAGCGAGGCAAGCACATTCGGAAATTCCGGGGACATTTTCATCGTTCCGCGCCGAAAAGGTAATTATTGCCCCATTTGACGGGATTCTCCGTGATCTCCGTCTCACAGTGAGCGTCTCAGAAACCCACACGGGGGCACGGGCAACCCGGAGAGGCTTGTACGTTATCGGTTGCCTAACTCGAAACCCGAAACGCGCGACCCGGAACATATTCTCGGTTCCTTACCTGTCAGAGTACTCTTAGCCGTTGTTGTTACGAAGCAAAATCACTCTTGTCCCGTATATGTCGCTTGCCGTATCTTACTGGTCTCGGCGTGGACCGATGTGATATCAGGTCCGGTAGTTCAGTTGGTTAGAATGCCAGCCTGTCACGCTGGAGGTCGCGAGTTCGAGTCTCGTCCGGACCGCCAAAGACAAGCCGCAAGCTCAGGAGATGGGTTTGCGGCTTTTTTGTT
>CAZIIP010000187.1:0-7091 GCA_964539455.1 uncultured Rhodothermales bacterium | reverse complement strand
CCATACGGCGTTTAAGGCCTTTGAACGTCGCAAGTGCCGCGCGAAGATCATCGACGGAAATACCTTCTCGCAGTGCGGTCCCGCAAACGGCGAGCGTGTTAAGCAAATTGTGCCTACCCGGCATCGGAAGAGGCATTCTTCCCATCGGTTGGTCGTGCAGACGAAGATCGAACGCTTGTTCGCAGTCGTCGTATCGGGCGTTGACGGCGTGGACTGTGGAAGCGCGGTTGCATCCGTAGGTCCATACCTCGGCGGGGCTGTGCGTGGCCAGATCCGTCACGTGGTCGTCCGTATCACATAGCAGCAGCAAGCCCTTTTCGTCTACGGTTTCGACAAATGCGCCGAATGCGCGGCGATAGTCCTCCGGATCGTCGAAGATATCGGCGTGATCGAATTCCACTGAGGTAACCACGGCAATGTGTGGGCGATAGTGCATGAATTTCGGCCGCTTGTCGAAATAGGCACTGTCGTATTCATCTCCTTCGACGATGAAATGCGGACCGGTACCCAGTGCATAACTGGTGTTTCCGTTGGCCATCACCCCGCCGACGAGAAATCCGGGATCGCGTCCGGCATGCCGAAAAACATGTGCCAGCAGTCCGGTAGTGGTGGTTTTGCCATGTGTTCCCGCCATCACCAGGGATCGGCGGTCACGGATAAAGAAATGTGCGAGTGCCTCGGGCAGTGACTGCTGCACGAGACCGTGTTCACGCGCATAGGCGGCTTCACTGTGGGTCGGAATGCAGGCGTTGCCGACGATGACCAGGTCCGGCGGCGGATCCAGATGGGCCGGATCGTAGCCCTCCAGCACCCGAACGCCCATTTCCCGCAACCGGTCGCTCATAGGGGGATACGCTGCGCGGTCGGAGCCGGAAACGGTGAATCCGGCGCTTTTGAAAAGGCCCGCGAGCGAACCCATTCCGGTGCCGCAGATGCCGATCAGATAGACGTCCGAGATTTCCGAGGCGGGCGGAACCCGGGGTCTGTCGAAAATCCTGAGGTGGGCGTCGTCAAACTCGGAAAGCTGCTTCACGTGGGTCGGGCACTCTGGGTGGAGGAAACGGGGTAGGCTTGCGACCGACGGTCGGCGCCTGATCGAACCATTCAGCCGGTATCGTTTTCGGGCAGGATACCCATGCGCTTCGCACGGCTCCGCCATCGCTGTCGCGCAAGTTCCTGCATGTCCTGAACCGTGTCGACTTCATCGACGATCTCCATCCCGATCAGGGTTTCAACGATGTCTTCCATAGTCGCGACACCGGCGGTTCCGCCGTATTCGTCGATGACGAGTGCGATCTGCTCTTTGTTCTCCAGCAATTGCTCGAAGAGACGCTGAAGAGAAAGGGATTCCGGTACGACCTGGATCTCTCTTTTCAGCGCAGACAACGGGGTTTTGTGCCGATCGAGCGCAGATTCATGCAAGATTTCATGTCGCAACACGTACCCGGTGCAGGAATCCGGATCCGTGTCGTAGATGATGATACGGGAGAAGGGCAGACCGGAATGCTCGCGAATGACCTCTCCGACCGTCATCGATTCGGGAAACGCGAACATGACGGTTCGCGGCGTCATGACGTCGGCCACGCGGACCTCACGAAAAACGAAAAGGTTCCGGAGAATCTGGGTCTCGCTTTCGTCCAGTATGCCTTCCTGCGCACCGAGCTTGCTCAATGCGTGAATCTCCTCCCGGCTTACCCGCTGGTGAGGCCGCCCGGAGGACAGCATTTTCGTAATACCGATCGAAAGCACGACGAACGGATAAGCGATCCATATAAACACGCGAAGCATATGGGCGACGACCGGCGTCAGCTTTCTCCAATGGAGCGCTCCAAGTGTTTTCGGGATGATCTCGCTGAGAACGAGAATTGCCAGCGTCAGCAGGATTGAGGCAATGGTGACGTAGGTATTGCCGAAGATGACCTGGACCTGTGCGCCCACACCGGCTGCACCGATGGTATGAGCGATTGTGTTGAGACTGAGAATGGCGGCCAGCGGTCTGTCGATGTCGGTTTTAAGCGCCAGGACGAGTGCCGCGAGCTTCTCGTCTTTCGAGTCGGCCATCGACACCACAAACGCCGGGGTGATGCTCAGCAAGGTTGCCTCCATTATCGAGCAGATAAAAGAGACGAGGAGGGCGACAGCCAGGTAAAAAACAAGCAGAAACATGCGCACCCGACGAAATGATCGGGGGGAGGCTACGATTCATTCAAAAATGGATGCAATACAACGCACTATACGGCGTGCTGATCCGCCTCCGGAAGCCGCGCAAAGGTCATATGTCTATCGCTCGATCGGTTTGTCGGCAGGTTTCGGTGCGCCGTTACCTCCGACGTCAAACGGTTCCGACCCATCGACCGATTCAGGCTCGGCACCGGCCGGCTCGTCGACAATCGGAGATTTCGAAGCGAAAACGACGGACAGTCTGTCGGAAAGCGAATCGAAGATGGAATAGATCACGGGGATGATCACCAGCGTCAGGAACGTAGCGAAAAGCAGTCCCGCAATAATGGTCGTTCCCATTGGACCCCAAAACTGAGTGTTATCCGATCCGATCGAAAATGCCGGATCGAACGACGTCAGAAGTCCGACAAAATCGATGTTGATACCGAATGTCAGGGGGATGAGTCCCAGCACCGTGGTGAGGGCCGTGAGGATAACGGGACGAAACCGTGTGGCGCCTGCCTCGACGATCGCGTCGTGTTTTGAATAGCCCCGGTCGCGCAACTGCATCACGTAGTCGATCAGCACGATGTTGTTGTTTACCACGATACCGGCAAGGCTGATCGTCCCGATAAAGGTCATCAGTCCGAACGGGCTGCGGGTCAGGATGAGACCCAGCAACACGCCGATGAAACTCAGACCGACGGCAATCATGATGATAAAGGGCGCCGCAACGCTGTTGAACTGGGCAACCATGATGAAGAAAATGAGTGCCAGGCCGATCACGAGCGCGGTGCCCAGGAAACCAAAAGCTTCATTCTGTTCCTCGTTTTCTCCCGTGTAGGCGACCGCATAGCCGGTCGGCAGGGACTCCACGTAATCGGACAGGCGGCCCTGAACGGTTGCGAGTACCTCGGGCCCGCTGTAGCCGGGGGCCGTACCGCCTTCGATCGTCGCTACACGCGACAGGTCCAATCTGGTAATGGACCCGAGTCCGCTTTCCAGGCGAAAATCAGCCACCGCCGCCAGGGGCACCTGGTTCCCTTCCGTCAGGATTGTGAGATTTTTCAGGCTCTCGAGATTGTTGCGATCGACTTCCTCCAATCGCACAGTGATGTCGTACTCGTCCTCGCCGTCCCTGAAAGTGCCGGCCTCCGTACCATTGACGGCCGTACGAATCGTCGATGCAATCGAAAAGACATCCAGACCGAAACGCGCCGCACGTTCCGGATCGATGTGCACGGCCATTTCCGGGCGGCCTGTATTGAGGTTGTCACGGATGTCGACCAGACCGGGAATGTCGCCCGTTTCCGCACCTTCGAGCAGTCTGGCCTTGATCTCCGATGTAATGCGGACGATCTCGTCAAAATCTTCTCCGGACACTTCGATGTTCACCGGTGCGCCTGTCGGAGGTCCGTTTTCATCCTGTTCGACCTCGATTTCCGTGCCCGGGATTCCCTGCATTTCGTCGCGAATGCGGGCGAGAGTGGCGCGACTGGGTTCCGAACGGTCCGCATAATCGACGAGATTGAGCGTAACGCTCGACCGCTCCGGTCCGGACGCACCGCCACCGAACAGCACGTCGCCCCCGATTCCGACATTCACGAGCATGTTTTTGACATTTCGGCGCGCATTGGGCCATGTGTCCATCAAATTGTTTAGACGTCGCTCCGCTTCGGCGGCGTTTCTGTTGCTCGTCTCGACCGTCGTTCCCTGAACACCTTCGACGATCACCCGGACCTGTGTGGGATCGGTTTCCGGGAAGAATTCGACGCCCGTCGGCGCCACGGCATACAGGCCGAAGATGATAAAGAGAACGCCGAGTGACGCGTTGAGCAACTTCGCCCGGTTGTCGGTCAGGACAATCGGCCTGCCCGATTTGCGCAGCATGCCCAGCAGCCCGACAATGATCAGGACAGCGGGCAGGAAGAAGAGCGTGACAAGCAACTGCGGATTCAGTTCACCGGTACTCCAGGAGATGAGGCCGGCGAAGACGGCCATGACCCCGCCCAGTACAAAACCGGCTTTCGCACTGGCCCGTCCCCCTGCGAAAACCGTTTCGGCCGTATGGAAAAGAATGCCCAGCACGCCGAAAACAAGGAGAATCACTCCCGGCACAAGGAGTAGCAAGCCGGCTGCGCTGAATGGAATCTGCCCGCTCACCTCTGTCCCGACCTGACCGAGCAACTGCCCGGCGACCGCCAGCACGATGCCTATCGTAAAACTGCTCAGCACAAGCGTGTTTCTCAGAAGCGCGCGCTTGTAGGTATAATCACGCTCCAGCATCCAGTCGAGGAAATTCCTGTATTTATTATAGATTCGAGGCAGCGTGCTACGAGCAAACCGAAGGGCAATCGGATTTAATACATAACGGTGCACCGGATAAATCACCGCTGCACCGCCGAGTATGACGAACAGTGTGGTGAGATTGACGAGTCCGATGATGACGCCGACCAGAACAAGAACGGCAACTCCGGCAATTTTCGTCGCCCTGCCCAGTTTTTTCTTTTCCTCCTCTTCGAGCCGTACGAAAATGCCGCTAATCACCGGGTTAATGACGATCGCGACGAAGAGCGAACTCACCAGCGTCACGATCAGGGTGATCGGGAGGTAACCCATGAATTTGCCGATAACACCCGGCCAAAACAACATCGGCACGAAAACGGCTACCGTGGTGGCGGTGGATGCAACGACGGCTCCTCCCACCTCGCTAGTTGCGAGCTTGGCGGCCTCAAACCGTCCGTGACCTTCCTCACGATACCGGTAGATGTTCTCGACGATAACGATCGCATTGTCTACCAGCATGCCCAGCGCGATGATGAGGCTGAACAACATGATAAAGTTCAATGCATAGCCCAATGCCGAGAAAACGGCGAAGCTGATGCCCATCGACAGCGGAATGGCAATGCCGACCAGGAACGAGTTGCGGATACCCAGGAAGAAAAAGAGGACGGATACGACGAAAATCAGGCCGGAAATAATGTTGTTTTCCAGATCTTCGACGAGCGCCCGGACCATCTCGCTCATATCCCCCGTGATGACCACTTCCGTACCGTTGGGTAGCGGAAATGCTTCCAATTTTTCGTTCACGGCCTCGACGGCCTCAATAATATTCTCGCCGGCCCGCTTCTTGACATTGAGGGAAATGACCTGGAGCGTCTCGACCTCGTCTTCGGCTACCTGATAAAGATTGTCGTTCTCATCCTCGTATTGAAGAACTTCGAGACGCGAATAGGACGAACGCTCCTTGAAGCCGAAGCGCACATCCGCCACGTCTCTGATGTAGATCGGAGACGCCTTGCCCATACCCGGCGCCCGGTCGGGCACCTTTACGACGAGATCCTTGATTTCTTCCGGTGACTCGAACTCGCCCGATACGCGCACGAGGTAATCGAATCGATCGACGTTGATCGAACCGCCGGGCAGGGTGACGTTCTCTTGTTGGATCGCATTAATGATATCGAAAAATGCGAGGTTGTACCCCTGCAGCTTGCTGCGATCTACATTGACCTGCACCTCGCGCTCGAGACCGCCGATGAGGTCCACCTCCAGGATACTTGGAATGGTCTCGATCTCGTCGACAAGATCCTCGGCCACGTCTTTCAGACGGGCGAGGGAATAGCCCGCGGCGAGGTTGATTGTTACAATGGGAAACTCCTGCGTGTCGATTTCCGAGATAATCGGCTCTTCGATGTCTTGCGGCAGATCGGGTTTGGCCACCGATACTTTGTCCCGAATCTTCTGGTAAGCATCATCGATGGAAACGTCCGTGTTGAACTCCACGATGATGGTACTCACTCCTTCCGTAGAGGTGGATCGTATCTCCTTGATTCCGTTTACGTCCTGGATCTCACTTTCCACCTCCTGCGTGATCAGTGACTCCACATCGTCCGGGCTCGCACCCGGATAGATGGTCGTCACTACAATAACCGGGATTTCTATAGAGGGGGTCGACTCCTTGGGAATGCTGATGTAGCTCGCCAGACCGATTACCGCCAGAATGATGGTCATGACGACCACACTCGTGCGATAGCTGACTGCAAGATTCGTAATGCGCATCGTTGGCGTGGTTAAGAGAGGTCCGGAACGCGGCCGGGTCTATCGAGGAGCGTTTTTCGTAGTCTCCAGGTAGGTGGCGACATCATCGTGCGTCGATTCGATAGCGATTCGATCTCCGGTCGTCAGTGTGGATTGCCCCACGACGACAACCTGATCCCCTGCCGATAAACCGTCTTCAATAACAGCGCGACCCTGGAAACCCGGTCCGGGTACGACGCGCTTTTTTTCCACCTGGAGACCGCCGTTCAGGTCGTCAACGACAAATACGTGAGATCCGGTTTCGTCGCTGATAATGGCGGTTTGCGGTACGACGAGTGCGGAATCGATGCGCTGACGAACAATCGAAAGGTCGGCAACCATTTCGGGTTTCAACCTACCCCCGGGATTATCGAAAGCGATCTCGACGTCAAACGTTCGGCTCAACGGATCGATGACGTTGCCTGCGAACGATACCTCACTGACGCGCGGCTCCTGTCCATACATGGAAAACGCAGCCGAAACGGGCGTCCCGATGGTAACGTCACCGGCATACCGCTCGGGTACACCGGTGGCGATTTTGACATTGCTGGTGTTCACGATGCGAACGACGGGTGATCCCGGTGAGACCATTTCACCCGCCTCAACCATACGTTCCTCGACACGTCCGGCAATTGTACTCCGCAATTCGGTGTCATCAAGCGATTTTTGTGCCTGACGGTACATAGCCGCGAGCTGGTCTCGTTGCGCGCGCGCCGTCTCGAATTCGAGCGCGCTGATTACGGAATCACGGTAGAGTGCTTCCTGTCTCTTGAAGGTGTCTTCGGCCAGCTCATATTGTGCCATGGCGGCCTCCATCGAACTGCGTGCAAGCCGGTCGTCGATGCGTGCGACGA
>CAZIIP010000186.1:0-7129 GCA_964539455.1 uncultured Rhodothermales bacterium | reverse complement strand
CGACCTTTTTGCTGACGAGCCTCCGTGCTCCGGAGCAGATCATCGAGCAGCACCAGCGGATGAAAACCGACGCCATTCAGCTATGCGACGGTTTGCCGGAAGGCGCACATGATGAACTGCGGCGCAATCTGCCGGGTGTGCTTTTGGTCCAGGTGATCCACGTGGTGGATGAAACGGCGATCGATGAGGCCGCAGTCGTGGCACGGTCTGCCGACATGCTTCTGCTGGACTCGGGCAGGCCGTCGGGCACCGTCAAGGTACTGGGCGGTACCGGGCGCCGACACGACTGGTCCGTCAGCAAGCGCATTTGTGAGCGGGTGTCCGTTCCGGTTTTCCTGGCCGGTGGTTTGCGACCGGAAAACGTGGCGGAGGCGGTCCGAATCGTACGTCCCGCAGGTGTGGATGTCTGTACGGGCGTGCGTACCGGCGGGAGACTCGACGCAGACAAAGCCGAAACGTTTATACTTCATGCAAAATCAGGACGACCATTATAAACGATCTGCAAAGGTACCGTTCGGCAAAAAAACTCGGGTATGGCAATCGGTGCCGGCGAGGGGGTGGCATTGGGGGCAGCTGTGGGGGTCGCGATTGACCATCCGGCTATTGTGACCGGTGTCGACATCACTCAGGGTGTAGGCATCGGGTCAGCTGTAAGGGCAGCCCGATCATATCGCCGGTATTCCGATGGTGGGCAAATAGCAATGGGCATATTTCAGGCAACAGCGGGTCGATCGTTGCACAACGGTTCGAAAGTTGCTACACTCATTTGTGAGCATGGATATTGCGTCGCGATGAGCCGATTCTGCGACGAACTGATGGGGACCGTACCTACCGGAGTCGGGCTTTGATTCGTGGATCCGCCGGTACCAACCATAACATGATGAATGAGACAAACACCCGCCGTTCGGCCGGGGCTGCCGGCCGGCTTCTACTAACTGCCGAGCGCGAAGAAATTGAGAAGTATTCCCACCTTGATCCGCCTGATGGACAACGAGCGACCGCCCTTCTGCTGATCGACGACGGATGTACCCAGGCGCAGGCCTCGGCCCAAACAGGTTTGTCCATAGGGCAGCTGAAGTATTGGCTGACAAGGTTCAAAAAGCTGAGGCTGAAGGCATTTCCGGATCCAATCTTAGCATCGGAACCGAGGCCCACGCCCGATAGCGGAATTGAACTGGAACCCGATCCGGAAGGTGAATCTGATGAAGAAGGATCAAAAAAGAAGAAGAAAAAACCAAAGAAAGGCGGTAATAAATCCATAAAGGATAAAAAGAAGCCCGGCAAGAAAAAGAAAAAGAAAAATACAATATCAAAGGAGGATGACAAAAAAGTCAAGAAGAATAAAAACAAGTCTGATAAAAAGAAGAAAGGCAAAAATAAAAATAAGAAAAAGTCTAAAAAGAAAAAGAAGTAGCGCGATCGAATGTGCCGGGAGCGTTATACGGCAATATGGATGGGCTTGCATGCTTTTCACGAGAGCGCCTATGCCGGAAAAGAAAGTGGGGGTCAGATTCGCACCATCTGGAATGTCTACTACGAAGCACCGGATGGCGCCCATACGCACTTTGAAATCGAGGCAGCGTTGCCTGTCGGATTTGAAATGGAGGTGCCGGATCCCCAAAAGCAGGCATTTCTTTTTCAGATCTATCCGAATCCGTTTCATCACGCCATGACCATCACATACCATTTGTCTTTCGGAAGGAGCCGTTCTTTCTATACTTCTCCACGCATGACATTCACGTGCCCAGGGCGCCCCATTCCCGGTTTGCAGGAGCCTCCGGCATGGGACCGCGCGGAGATGTCATCATTCAGCTGGATTGGTGTTAAGCTATTTGGGTACCATGTTTCCGTTTGTTCTGGCGATCGGCGCGGCGGTTTTGTTCGGCATCGGGATCCAGAGTTCCATCATCAACTACTACCACACGGGAATGGGTGACGTGTTTACGGCAGACCGCCGTGTTTTGCCCAACCGCTACCGGTAACACGGTCGAGAACGGCTACCATCATATATGATACATCCGATGATCCACCGACTTCGTTTTATGGTTTATCTCCTTTTGCTGTGCCTGTGCTTCGCGGCCCTTCCTCAAGACTGTTACAGGATCAGGTCTGTGGTACCCCTCTGGGGCATCTTCGAGGCTGAATTTCCCAACAACAGGGCGTATGACGATCCATTCCGCGAGGTGATACTGAAGATGGAATATGAGGCCCCGGACGGCTCACAGACCGATTTCTGGGGATTCTACGCCGGTGACGGCATGTGGAAGGCAAGGTTTATGCCCGACCAGATTGGTACGTGGCGCTACACGGCATCGTTTTCCGATCGGGCGCAACAGATAAGCGGCGCGTTTGAAGTGGAGCAGTCTGATTTGCCGGGTCTGGTGTCAACCGATGTGGCCAACCCGAACTGGTTCGGTTATGCCGGCGGCCGGCATGCCGTAATCAGGGGATTCCACGTCGGCGATCGGTTTTTTGCCGCCAACTGGTCAGACGCGGCTAGGACGATTTTCCTGGACTGGGCGGAGAAACAGGGATACAACCTGTTGTCCGTGGCCTCATTCTTTCTGAACCGGGATGCGGAAGGTCGGGGAAAAGGCTGGGAGACGCCCGACTTGTGGGACAACCGTTCGAAGGCGCCCAGGCCGGAAGCCTATGCGCAGGCGGAGGGGATTCTCGATGATCTCTCCGAACGACAGATCGCCGTTTACCCGTTCGCCGGTTTCTTCGGGCAGTCGTCCGATTTTCCACGCAACCGGGAAGACCAGGAATTGTACTTGCGCTACACGATGGCACGGTTCGGGCCGTATTGGAACCTCCTCTTCAACGTGGCCGGCCCGGAGCCGCTGTGGAGACCCAACGAGTTTGGAAATGTCATGAATGCAAGCGAGATCATCCGACTCGGAAAACGCATCCGTGAACGCGATCCGTTTGGCCATCTCATCTCTATCCATAATGAAGCAGGCCCCGATCCTTTCCGTCACGAGGCATGGCAAGGATATGTGACGTTGCAGGGAGGGAAGGAGGATCCGGCTCCAAGCGTTCATCGCTATCTCGAACGCAACTCACCCGGAGGCAAGCCCGTTTTTGCGCAGGAGGTGTTCTGGCCCGGCAACAAGTGGCACGGCTGCGACTGCACGGACGCGGAAACGATCCGGAAAAAGGCCTTCCTCATTCTGTTTGCCGGCGGCGCGATCAATTTCGCAGACATGGACGGAAACTCGTCGACCGGGTTCAGCGGATCACTCGATTTGAACGACCGCCATCAGGATCGCCATGATGCCGTCAAGGAGGTCTGGGACTGGTTCGATTCGATTCCGTTTTACCGCATGATACCGGTCAGGAACCTGGCCACAAACGGATTCACGTTGGCCGAGAGGGGTGTGCAGTACGCGATCTACACGCTGGATGCCCGTGAGACCATCAGGCTGGATCTATCGGACACGTCAGGCGAATTTATTCTACGGTGGTATGATCCGGCGGAAAAAGAATGGCAGGAAGCGCCGGAATCACTTGCAGGAGGGCAGGTAGTGATATTGCCTGCACCCGATGTGTCAGGTTCGACCGACAGGGTGGCCCTGATCTCGCGCGAACATCCCGTCTCGTTTCAGGAAATGGACGGGCGCGTCGTGATGGAGGCCGAAAATGCCTTTGCCGTGGAGGGTTGGGTTGAAGTTCCCGGTGAAAGTGGCCGGGCGATGAGAGACGAGTCGGCACGCGGTGAGGGGTACCTGACCTATCCGCTCTCTTTTGCTACGCCCGGGACATACTACCTCTACATGTTGATGCGGCGGACCGATCCGGAGCATGCCGACAAGTCCAACGACGCATTCGTATCGTTTGCTGGAAGAAAGGTCTTTGCGGCAGATGGCCAAACACGACCTGACGGCATTCGGTGCTCCGAAACGGCTTTTTCCTGGCAGAGCATGCCCAAGGGTCCGGGAGCCCACACACCAAGAGATATTTTCCACGATCCGATTTACGTACGTGTGCCTGCCGCAGGCACCTATACGCTCCAAATAACTTCACGCAGCAGTGGCTTTGAGGTGGACAAGATGATCCTCACCCGGGAGGCGGTCACGCCGACAGGAAACGGCCCTGCCGAAACGCGGAATCTATCCGACTAATCGGCGATGTTTATGCAAGAAAAGAAGAACACCTTCCGGACGTGTCGTCGTCTATTCGTGGTGGCATTATTTTTGTTGCCGGCGCTTCACGGCTGTTCTTCTCCGCAGAAGAAGGCGCCCGACATCATCTTCATCCTCATCGACGACCAGCGGTACGACTTGCTGAGCTCCAAGGACCATCCCTGGATCGAGACCCCCCACATCGACCGGCTTGCTGAAAACGGTATCTATTTCGACCGGGCGTATGTCACGACTTCCCTGTGCAGCCCCAGCCGGGCCTCCATCCTGACGGGTCAGTACGCACATTCTCACCGCGTACTCGACAACGACACCCCATTGCCGCGGGAATTCACCACCTTTCCGGAGGTACTCCGGTCGGAGGGCTACACCACCGGCTTTGTGGGAAAATGGCATATGGGCGGCGACAACGACATGCCGCGTTCCGGGTTCGACTACTGGGCCTCCTTTCGCGGCCAGGGCCCGTATTTCGATCCCGAGATGAATATCAACGGCGAGCGAATGCCGTTCGAGGGCTACACGCCGGACATCCTCACCGACCTGAGCGTTGCATTTATCGAGGAGCAACAACCGGAGGAGCGGCCCTATTTTCTCTATCTGTCTCACAAATCCATCCACGGGCCCTTCACGCCGGCACCGAGACACCAGGGTGTCTATAGCAACAAGGAGATCCCCACTCCCTTTCCTGAAGACAGCATGACGGGCAAACCCCGGTGGCTCTTGCGGCAGCGCCGGAGTTGGCACGGGGCTGAGCGTGATACATCGACCAACGACATCGGAGACTATACCAAACATTTTCAGAAGTATAGTGAAACCATGCTGGCGGTCGACGAAAGTGTGGGCGAAATAACGGCAGCGCTCAGTGCTCTCGACGCACTGGACAACACGGCGATCATCTACTTCAGTGACAACGGCTACATGATGGGAGAACAGGGATTGATCGACAAACGCGTCATGCATGAGCCTTCCATTCGCGTTCCGGCCTTTGTTCACTGGCCGGCGGCCCTGGGCGATCCCGATGAGCGATCGGAGTTTATTCTGAACGTAGACCTCGGGCCCACCATCCTTGACCTGGCAGGCGCCGACGTACCCGAGAGTATGCATGGGAGGTCATTCGCTCCGCTTCTTAAGGGCAGTGTTCCGGATTGGAGGGATGCCTTCGTCTACGAGTATTTCATCGATCCCAATGCCGTGCAAACGCCAACCACTTTCGGCCTGCGGACGAAAGATTACAGCTACATGAACTACCACGGCGTCTGGGACGTCTACGAATTGTATGACATGCGGACCGATCCGGAGCAAGCGGACAACCTGCTGGGGCACATCGAATACGGACACGACTACGGTGACTTTCTTCGTCACGTAGCACAGCAGGATACGGCGCTATACCGCATGGTGAAACGGCTCGACGAACGGTTGACGGAGCTCCTGCGCGAAACCGGCGGAAGCCGGACGCCCGATTGGCGACTTAACGAGTGAGCGGCTCGGGAGGAATTGCATCAAATTAGCGTTTTTCGAAAGGTATGCGGAGATACACGGAATTTTGGTGGAGGCGCAACGAAGTATCGCTAGGTATTGTTTGTTGTGCAGGAACACGACAAGAGTAGATTGTGCAGATGTGCACCGGATATCGTCCATAATCAGGTAAGGAAAATGCGAATATTGACATTCCTGGCCGTTTTCATCTTATCGGGGCCGATTTTGGCTCAGGAAAGTCCTTCGCCTGCTTCCGATTCGCCCCTTCTCATGCCGACCGACTGGGAGGCATTGTACGTGTCGCTCATCTATCCTGGAACGGTCTCGCGCGAAACCCTCGGCGACGAGGCATTCGGAGAACTGATGAGCAAGCACATCCAGTTCCAGCTCGGGTTGCAGCACGAGGGGAATGCCGTGGCGGCCGGCGGAGTGCTCCCTGACAGCACCTCCACATCCCGTCTGGTCGGGATCACGCTGCTGCGTGCTCCGTCGATCGAGGAGGCGAAGAAACTGGCGGAAACGGACCCGGCGGTCATCGCCGGCTATTATTCGGTTGAGGTACGAACGTGGTACATTCCTGCCGGCAAGATACCGGACCCCGGACCGTGACGGCTCGGGCAATGATGGATAGGAGGTGTTACCGTATTTCCTTATGGCCGGAGAGGGCAACGGACCATCCAAGGATGTCGCCGATTTCAGTCTCCGGCGTGAGCTTCACTTCGAAATTCCAGGCATCGTCGACGTACCGGTGGACATAAGCCGATCCCGACTCGAGGGCGACAAATTCACCGTCCTGATAAGCCCCTGCGGCGGCAATATCACCGTCAAAATCCACCTCGAGGGCGACAAATTCACCGTCCTGATAAGCCCCTGCGGCGGCAATATCACCGTCAAAATCCACAGCGTAGCCGAAACGCCGATTTTCAATAGCATCCGAGGCGAAAAGAATCTACGGTTGCGGCACTTGACCGTTGGCAACGGTTGCCGGCGTAACCATGGCAGTGACGAGCAGAACAATGATGAGCATGGGCTTGGTAGTGATGTTCATGGGAGATGTGGACTCGTTTGATGTGTGAAACGAATGGGACCGGCTCTGGACAGCCGATCGAGCAGAAAGCTTCGCCCAATGAGATTTGCTGCGTATTCAATCCTGCGCGCGGCGGATCGAAGCGAGAGTCTCCGCCGGACAGGAAGTTGCATGCTGACGATGATTTACTAACGTTCGGGTTCCACAGATCCCTGCAACGAAATCGAACGCAATAAACGATGTTGTCACAGTTTGCCGGAAACGGTCGCATTCATGACCTTAATCAATGATGACCTACCCCGTTCGGCTTCGCAAAGCCAAAACAGGCCCAATCCGTAATTCGAATGCCGCTTCGCCAACACAGGTTCTTCGGTTCAGCCACGGCACGTCGTGGCCCTGCCATCCAGCTTTGCGTGTCCGACCGGCGGCACCTCCATCCCTCCATCCCTCCATCCCTCCATCCCTCCGTTCACCCGTTCATCCA
>CAZIIP010000185.1:0-7152 GCA_964539455.1 uncultured Rhodothermales bacterium | reverse complement strand
AACGGTCAAACGGTCATGCTCGTAGCGAGCCTGATCGGATTCACGCCGATTCAGCGCCGGATCACGCTCTCACCCGGAGCCATCACCGAGGACTTCACGCTGAACCTGGACGTCCTCAACCTCGATGAGGTTGTGGTAACCGGTGTGACGGCCGAAACGCCCAGGAAAAAGCTCGCTTTTACGGTAGACAACGTAAGCGCGGAGAAACTCGACCTCGCACCGGCGGCGGACCCGATGTCGTCGCTGGCAGGAAAGGTGGCCGGCGCACAGATCGTTACATCCTCCGGTGAGCCGGGAACGGGAATCGACGTTCGCTTGCGGGGCACCACGAGCCTTACGGGCAGTTCGTCGCCGCTCTTTATTGTAGACGGCGTCATCCTGGGTGCCAACCAGGTCGACATCGATGCGCTCGACATCGCGGACATCGAAGTCGTCAAAGGTGCGGCTGCCTCTTCCCTGTACGGCTCGAGGGCGCAAAACGGTGTTGTTCAGATCACCACCAAGAGAGGAGAAAATATCTCGCTTGGACAGACCCGCATCACGATTCGTAACGAGTTCGGTGCCAACAGCATGACCAAAACGCTGACGCCGAACCTGTCACACAACTTCGTGGTCGACGGATCGGGCAATTTCCTCAACTCCGACGATGCCGTGAACGATTGTGGCGGTGAGTTCTGTCTGCCCAACGGCTATGGACCCGGCGTGGTGGTCGATAAGAATGCCAACGGCGTGTCGTTCTATGACAACGCTTACCAGGGTACGCTGCACAATGCATTCGAGGAGTTCTTCGACCCGGGCAACAACTGGACGAACTATGTAGCCATTAGCCAGAACAATTCGCGCACCAACTTCCATGCCTCTTTCACCAATTATGAGGAGCAGGGCGTGGTTACGGGGATGGAAGGCTATAACCGGCGAAGCGTGCGGTTGAATCTGGATCACAGGGCGTTCAGCAATCTGAATATCTCCTCTTCCCTGTTTTATTCCCAGTCACGACGTGACTCGCCGCAAAGTGCAGCATTCAATCCGTTCTTCGCTCTCATGTTCACCAATCCCTTGGTGAGTTTGAACGCCACGGATGAGACCGGCGAACTCCGCGTCAAGGCGGATCCACTCGCCGTGGAGGAGAATCCTGTCTATCAGATCCTCAACTCCGAAACGGGCATCGATCGGTCGCGTGTGTTGGGCAACTTCCGCGCACGCTACTCTCCGTTCGAATGGATCGACCTGGAAGCCAGTGCGAGCTATGACCGTTCCGACCGCGATTCGAAGGAATTCTACGATCGTGGGTTTGACTCGATCGATCCTTCGAGCTTGAACGACGGACGGATTCAGCGCTTCAACGGAATCGGAGAGGCGTTCAATGCGGATGCCACGGCATCCCTCCGGAGAACCTTTGGCGACCTGACCTCACGGCTGCAGCTGAAGTATCAGGCCGAGCGCACGGATTCCTATACGGAAAACATCACAGGCAGTTCGCTGACCTCCGTTGGTATCGGCGACCTGTCGAACGTCAAAGGAGAGAAGAACATTGCTTCGACCGAGCAAACGGTTCGATCGGACGGTATCTATGCCACCGCTTCGTTCGACTATGCGGACAAGTACATTGGCGACGTGCTCTTCCGGCGTGACGGCTCCTCTCTGTTTGGTGAGGACGAGCGCTGGCAGTCTTACTATCGCGGATCGCTTGCCTACCGCGTTTCGGAGGAAGCGTTTTGGCCGCTGGCCAACCTGATCCCCGAGTTCAAACTGCGCGCATCCGTCGGTACGGCCGGTGGACGTCCGCAGTTCGAGGCGCAGTACGAGACCTTCACTCTGAGTAACGGTCAACTCAGCAAGGGAACACTCGGCAACAAGGATCTGAAGCCGGAATTGCAAACCGAACTCGAACTGGGTATCGATTTCACGGTGATGGACAAACTCTACTTTGACCTCACCTTTGCGGATGTCAGAGTTGAAGACCTGCTCCTCGAAGTGCCGCTCGCCGGTTATTTCGGGTTTACGTCGCAGTGGAGAAATGCCGGTACGCTCGAATCGACTACATTCGAGGCGAGCATGCAGGCTTCGCTCGTGAGTGGCCGGGATATGGGCCTTGACTTCGGCCTTCGGTTCGATAAGACCGATCAGGAAATCACCGATTTCAACAGCAATCCGTACCTGTGGGGCCCGCCCGGATTCAATGACCGGATCTACGCGTTCTATTACAGGGAGGGTGAGATTCTCGGCATCATGTACGGGCACCGCTGGATGGATACGTTCGATGACCTCGGAACGCACCTGGGTGGTGAGGTATCGGGCACCAACGATGCGTGGGACCTCAACGACGACGGCTACCTGGTACCTGTCGGCTCAGGAAACTCCTTCCAGGACGGCATTGCCAAAGACCTCTGGGGAACGACGGTCGATATAGGCGGAAACTCATACAAATGGGGTATTCCGGTTAAATGGGCCAATGAGGAGGGCGACAATCTTACTACGATTGGCAACGTGCTCCCCGATTTCAACCTCGGGGCCGATCTGAACCTCCGATTCAAAGGAATCAGTGCATACATGTTGTGGAGCGCCCAGATCGGTGGCGACGTCTACAACGCGACGCGTCAGTGGAGCTACCGGGACGGTCGGAATGAAGACCAGGACCAGGCCGGCAAAGCGGATGGCGACAAGAAGCCGATTTCGTACTACGAGACGCTGTACGGAGCCACCCAGATCAACAGCCACTTCGTGGAAGAGGGCGCCTTCATCAAGCTCCGGGAGGTCTCATTGGCCTACACGCTCGAGCGTAGCCGGCTTCAAAACTGGTTTGGCAGTGCACTCAATCGCATTACACTCAGCCTGATCGGACGGAATCTGCTCACAATCAGCGATTACAAAGGCTTCGATCCGGAAGTCGGCGATGGAGACGACGCCACGCTCTTCCGGGTGGATGACTTCAACTATCCCCAGTTCCGCTCCCTGCGCGGCAGAGTGGAAATTCAGTTCTAGTTGAATGACGGCCGGCTCCGGCCGAAAACCGGGGCCGGCAATCCTGACCAGCTTTGAATCGACTAGAAACAACCGTAGAGAGAACAAGAAATGAGGAATAAACTCCTGACCGGCCTGGCTCTCCTGCTCCTATTTTCCGTAGGATGTCAGGAGCTGGTCGTCGAAAATCCAAACAGCCCGGATACGCTAAAAGCTTTGGCGGAACCGGGTGATGTCGAGCAATTGATTGCCGACACGTTTACCGCATTCTGGTCTGCCTCCGAGTGGTGTGGCGTGAACATGGTCATGTCGGTCACGTCCAACGCACACTCCTGCTCCTGGGGAAACTGGGGCATGCGGGATATGTCCGAAGAGCCGCGGATACCCTGGAACAACGATCCGGCCTATAGCTATGCCGGTTCTACGGAAGACGCGTGGTTCCGCGCCTATACGGGTATCTCGAATGCCGGCGACGGATTGAAGGCAATCGCCGCCAACTCCGAGTCATTCGTCAACGAGGGTATTGATGTCGATAAACTTCGGGCGTTTGCAAAGTTCACCATGGGTCTGAACTATTACTGGCTCGCCGTCACATTCGATAAAGCCTTTTTGGTTGACGAGACCGTTGATCTCGAAACCGCCGAACTCTCACTGGTTCCGTATAGCGAAGTGGCCGCATTTGCCGTTGATCAGTTGCAGCAGGCGATTGACATCGCAGGCGCCGCTAATTTTACGATCACGGCTGAAGAGGACTGGGTATACGGATTGGAAGTGACCTCTGACGATCTGGTAGCGCTCGCGAAAACCTACCAGGCACGCGCACTCGCGTATGCAGCACGTACACCTTCTGAGCGCGACGCCGCCGACTGGGGCCGGATTCTGACGCTGCTCAATGCCGGCGTTGACGAGTTCACGCCGATCGGCGATGACGACGGCGAAATCCGGGAATGGAAGTGTACGTACTTCTACGCCAATGATGGCTCTACCTGGTCGCGCGCTAACTACAGAACGATCGGTCCCGCCGACGAGTCGGTTTGCGACCCGGCAGACGGTGAAATCAACTGCTACCAGGAGTGGCTCGATACGACCCCTGCCGATCGCAACGTCTTTGACATTACCAGCGCCGATCGCAGACTGGTGGGCGGTGACGGAAGTGACGTTACGGTCAGCGGATCGCTCTTCGAGTATTGGGGCATTGAAGGTCCCTTCCCGCCTGCACGGGGAACCTGGCACTACTCCTCCCATAGCCCGCTGCATGGAAGGCCATACCGCGATGCCAACGCAAACGGCAACATGACGACCATCCATCCGACGGAAGTCAGAATGCTGAAAGCCGAAGCTTTGCTTCGCACAAGTGGCAGCCTCGATGAGGTAGCCGCACTCATAAACGAGAGCCGCGTAACCAATGGTGGAATGAATCCGGCTTCCGCAGCCAACGGCGCCGGATCCGCTTCAGATGCGCAATCGCATCTCGATACGGCGAGCCTCTGGTCCATGCTCAAACACGAGAAAAGGTTAGAGTGCATGCTCAGTACGCCGGGACTCGAGTTGTTCGACGATCGGGGCTGGGGTGATCTGGTAACCGGAACACCCATTCACTTCCCCGTGCCGGGCAAAGAACTCCAGACCATCCAGGTCGATAACTATACCTTCGGAGGTGTAGGGGGAGACGGCGCGGCACCGAAAGCACAAATGACCACCGACCGGTTCGGTACCGCGCGCGCAAACCGTGAGCGCTTCGGTAAGGTACACTAGCGGTCGAGTGATAACGGTTTTTCCAAAGTGACAGGGCCGGCGCGCTTGACGTGCCGGCCCTTGTCCGTATTTTTGCACAGCGCCGCCGATCATCCGTTTTCAACCCGGCCGACTTGAACCAACAGGCATTCAAATGAAAGCAATCACCACATTTCTCGTCGTTTTCTCGGCAGTTGTCCTGGCAGCCTGCTCCGGATCGGGCGGAATGGCCGATCGGTCGCTGTACCGCGCTACGCTCGATACCAACACCATGAACAACATCGTGCAGTACACGGAGCAAACGCTTCTGTCGACGTACGCCTACCGGTTCGCGCGAAGAGAGACCAACTCTCCGGACTATATCCGGCTGGAAACCGATTGGAAAGAGGAGCCCGCATTGGAGGACGAACGGGCCCTCGGCATCCAATTCGTTCGCACGCGCATTACCGTCAACGGCCGCGTGGCAAACCGGACGACCGGCGACATCCGAGCCCGCTTCACCGGCGAAGCACAGTATAGAATGACGAGATCGAGCGAATGGGTCGATGCACCCCTGACGGACGCCAGAGAAGCCTATTTCCAGGAGATTGTGGACTACCTCGAACGGCAGTTGAGGAGTTCGTGGAGAAGCTAGCGTGCACGCTTGAACAGTGAAGTTGCCGGATGCCGTCACAACGAGAAGCCACCGGGGTGTCGGCGATCGGGGAAACGTCTGCGGACCAGCAGGGGAGACCATGTTCCAAGTAACCGGGTTGCATAGGCCCACGGCCCATCGGATTTGTGCGCGGACGTTGCCGGCAACGATGGTGCTTCTTGTGCTTTCGGCATGCGCCGGCCAAACCGGCGAACTGGAGTGGCAGGAGGAAGACGGCTACCGATGGGCGCCACTGGACGTCACCGGACGTGAACAACCGGGATTCGAACGACTACCGCAAGAAAAAACCGGCGTTTCATTCGCCAATTACCTGCCGGAAGACGAGTGGCTGCGAAACAGGCATTACGTAAACGGCGCAGGTGTTGCAGTCGGTGATGTCGACGGAGACGGACTGGCGGACTTGTATTTTACCGGATTGTCGGAGAACAACCGGCTCTATCGGAATCTCGGCAACTGGGAGTTCGAGGATATCACCGAGGCCGCCGGGGTTGCCCACCCGGACAGGTACTCCTCCGGGGCCGTCCTGGCCGACACCGATGGTGATGGTGACCTGGACTTACTTGTCACGAGCATCGGGGGGCCTCATGCCGCCTACGAAAACGATGGTACGGGAAGATTTATCGAGCGTACCGATGCGTGGGGCCTTGCTTCAAACAAGGGCAGCACCACAATGGCACTCGCCGACACCGATGGCGACGGGGATCTCGACCTCTATATAGGTAGCTATAAAAAACACACCGTCAAGGACCTCTTCCCACCGGAAGTCCGCCAGTTCGACAGAACCGTCGAGTTCCGCGATGGAGCATACCGCGTGGTACCGGAACTGCAAGAGCACTACCGGCTCAAGATCCAGCGCAACCGGTTGATGCGCTTCGAGTATGCGGAACCGGACGATTACTATCTCAATCGCGGAGACGGGACCTTCGAACGTGTGTCGTATACGAGCGGCACGTTTCTGGACGCCAACGGAGATCCGTTTATTGAAGAGCCGCATGAATGGGCGTTGACGGCAAGGTTTCAGGACATTGACGGGGACGGTGATCCCGACCTCCTTGTTTGCAACGACTTCGAAAGCCCCGATTTTTTGTTCGAGAACGTCGGTGACGGCACGTTCCGCTGGATCTCCGAGCTGGCCATGCGCAAGTCCAGTCAGTCTACCATGTCGGTCGATTTCTCTGACGTTGACCGTGACGGCGATCTCGACTTCTTTCTAACCGACATGCTGGCAACAACCTATACCGACCGCCAGCGTCAGGTGCAAATGCCGCCGCCCGAGCTATTTGAAATCGGAGACATCGAGACGCGTCCCCAGGTGTTTCAGAACACGCTTTTCGCCAACCGCGGTGACATGACCTTCGCGGAGATTGCGCATTTCGCCAATATGGTGGGGTCCGGCTGGTCTTGGTCCAGTGTCTTTCTGGATGTGGACCTGGACGGCTACGAAGACCTGCTCATCAGCACGGGTCACGAGTACGACGCCATGGACACCGATGCGCAGATTCGTGCCGGTAGGCTTCCGCCGGGATTTGACTGGAAGAAGACGCTGACCATTTTTCCGGATCTGAACCTGCGAAATCTGCTCTACCACAACAAGGCCAACCTCCGGTTTGAGCTGATTCCCGGAGGCTGGGGATTCGGGGACGAAGCCGACATCACGCAGGGATTTGCCCTCGGAGATCTCGATAACGACGGCGATCTGGACGTGATCGCCAACCGTCTTCAGGCAAGCGCCGGGCTCTATAGAAACCGAAGCGACCGGCCGCGTATTGGTGTTCGCCTGAGCGGTACGCCACCCAATACGC
>CAZIIP010000184.1:6631-7163 GCA_964539455.1 uncultured Rhodothermales bacterium | reverse complement strand
CGATTCGTTCGAACGGCTGGCCGAGCGGGCAAAGGAACGCGACTATCCCTTTCCCTATCTGCACGATGAAAGCCAGGAGGTCGCCCGTGCCTACGATGCCGCCTGCACCCCTGATTTCTATGTATTCGATTCGTCACGCAAACTGTGCTACCGAGGACGTCTCGACGACGGCCGGCCTGGACAGGAGCCGACGACATCGGAGCTCGCGGACGCACTGGAACAATACGTTTCGACCGGTGAAATAACGGTCGAGCAACTGCCGTCCATAGGGTGCGGCATCAAATGGATCGAGTGATCCGATCTGTTTGAAGACGCCGGATTGATTCTATGGATTGGCTCGTTCTGCTTCCCCCGGTCATTGCTATCGTTCTGGCGCTCTGGACCCGGCAAGTATTTCTCTCCCTCATTACCGGTTTGTGGTTCGGCGCCACGCTCCTGGTTGGTGGCAATCCGATTCTCGGCGTGCGCGAAACGGTCGAGCAGATGGTGTGGGTTTTCCAGGAGCCCGGCAACACCCGCATCGTCTTCTTCT
>CAZIIP010000184.1:0-6621 GCA_964539455.1 uncultured Rhodothermales bacterium | reverse complement strand
TGGCCTGATCGCGCTTGTGCAGGCTTCCGGCGGGGTCAGCGGATTCGTTGCATGGGCGCAGAGAAAAGGCTGGGGCGTAACACGGCGGGGCGCGGAATTGCTTGCCATCGCTGTCGGGCTCGTTGTTTTTGTCGAGTCGAGTATTACCTCTCTTACAGTCGGTGCCGTAAGCCGCCCGTTTTTCGATCGATTGAAAATCGCACGCGAAAAGCTGGCCTACTACTGCGATGCCACCAGCGCTCCGGTGTGTATGATGCTGCCGTTCAACGGCTGGGGAGCCTATCTGCTCGGTCTGCTCGCGGCACAGGGCGCGGCGGAAGGTGCCGTAGGACTACTCGTGCGCTCACTGGCTTTCAACTTCTTCAGCTACCTTGCCGTCGCACTGGCGCTGTTCATGGCGCTGTCAGGCAGGCGCTACGGGCTGATGAAGAAGGCCGAAGTGCGGGCCGAAGAAAAGGGCGAACTCATACGGCCGGGATCGACACCCCTTATTTCGGAAGAAGTGGCCACTATCGCGCCGGAACCGGATGTACCCGAAAAAGCCGTGGATCTTTTCGTACCGATCCTGACGATGGTGGCGATGATCTTCGTTTCTCTCTGGATCACCGGTGACGGCGACATCATGGCCGGTAGCGGCTCGACATCGGTGTTGTGGGCCGTAGGCACTGCAATTATTGTGGGTATGCTGCAGTATGCGATGCCTCGACCCGGGAGAAAACGACCGCTCATGCCGATTCGCCGGAGTATCGACCTCGTTTTGAAAGGCATGTCAGGACTCGTGCCCGTAACCATCCTGATCATTCTGGCCTTCGCCATCGGGCAGGTCTCGCGCGAGCTCGAAATGGGACCCTATCTCGTCGGTGTCATCGGGGAGGACATGCCGGCTTTCTGGCTCCCCGCGATCGTTTTCATGGTCTCGGGATTTGTCTCCTTTACGCTGGGATCATCCTGGACGTGTTTTGCCATCGTGCTTCCGATCGCCCTTCCGCTCGCCGGAGGCATGGGCATCTATCCGCCCCTGATGCTGGGTGCCGTACTCTCCGGCGGCGTCTTCGGAGACCAGGCTTCACCACTTTCGGATACCACCATCATCTCGTCAATGGCGGCTGCATGCGATCACGTCGACCACGTGAACACCCAAATGCCGTACGCGCTTTTTACAGCCGGATTAAGCCTTCTGATGTTCGTCGTTGCCGGCATTCTAATGACCTGACGGGTAGCCCGAACGGCAATGCAGGATACACCCGAACTGCGACCGGAATGGCATAGGCGAGGTCGGGTTGAAATTGGAAAGAGTTGACGCTATTTCGTATATTTCCAAAATGGGATTGCATTGAACAGTGAACAACACGGCGTGATCGATTTCACGTCGGAACGCACGAGTAGAGGCTCGGTGAGCTGCGCTGGAATCCGGTTCCAAGGGTTCCACTGCAATCCGATGGGAGCCTCACGAAACCGGATCGATTCACCAGATTAATACGGATAAATGGCAAACGCACGAATGGAACAGAGCTGGGGTCGCGTCAAGGAACAGATCTTTGACATGTGGGGAGAATTTGAAGAGAAAGACTTGAAGAAAGCCCGCGGCAACTTTGGCAAAATGGTCAACCTGATCCAGGAGAAGACGGGTGAAGATCCAAATTCGATTATTGAGAAAATGAGTGCGATTATCTGATTTTCGCGCGTCTGGGATGTTTAGAGGCCTGGCCCCGATTTTTCGGGACCAGGCCTTGTCATTTTAGGCAATCCGAGTAGGTACCGTTCAGTCAACTCCGTGGCTTGCCCCGTACGCCTGAGGAAGCTGTTTGCGGCTTCTTGATGGCAATCCGGCGCTATCCCGCGGGATCAGATTTGCACGTCGGGCGTCGGACAAACTCTAATTTGCTCCCTCAGTCAGGTCTCCCAACATATTTCAGATGACGAGAAGCCGAAAGGAAAAGAAGCGCACCCCTGCAACCGATGACACTGTGAGGGCCCGCCGCGGTTTGCCCCGGAATCTGCTTTTGAACCGGATCGTTTTTGCGGTTGCTCTCTTCGGTCTCGTTTTAACCGTTCACTACACCATTCAGGCCGGAAGAGGATTCGATCGAGGATGTCTGGGATTTTCATCCACGGCCGCAACTCCGGCGCAGGAATGTGTGGCCGTGGCAGACAGCGAGGCGTCGACGGTGCTCGGCGTATCAAATGTGGCGTGGGGCTTCCTCTTTTATCTGACGGTAGCCGTGCTGGCTTTCGGTCGGGTGATTGTGCAGGAGAAAACGGCGAATCTGTTTAGACGGTTAGGTTTCTGGATGGTCGCCGCCGGCTTTTTGTATTCGGTTTATCTCACTATTTATCAAGCCTTCAAGCTGCAGGAGTTCTGTGCGCTTTGTCTTACGTCCGCGCTCACGGTAACGGTTTTATTTATCCTGAACATCCTTGCCGGCCGTGAGAAAAATGCTTCCGGGCCTGAAACGCGCAGATTGCCCGCGGAGATCGGCTGGTTTACGCTCGCCTCGTTCGTCGGCGTTGCTGCAATCGTGGGTACCGCGTTTTTCGTGAACCATGTCGGTTCGGATAGTACGGCACCGGAAGAGGTACGTGAAATCGTACACCAAACCCTGCCGGACATCATCGACCCACAGTTCCTGACGCAGATGGCACCGTGCTCTTTCACCGATGATCCCCCGCCGCTGGCCAATGTGGATGCATTTATTCACGAGGACGATGCGTTCCTGGGATCCCCCGATGCTCCGCTGCGCGTCATCGATTTCTTCGATCCCAACTGCCCGCATTGCAAAACGCTCCACGAAACGCTGTTGGGGCTTTCCGAAAGCCACCTCGAGAAGGCACGCATCTATTACCGGCCGTTTCCGATATGGGGATTCTCGATGCCGCAGGTGCAGGCGCTTTATCTTGCGCGCGACCAGGAAAAGTTCTTCGAGATGCTCGATGCCCAATTTGAGCGACAGCAACAGGGAGGACTCGACCGTGCGACGCTCGTCGAAATCGCCGAGGAAATTGAACTCGACACCTCGGTTTTTCGCAGAGACATGCGTGCCGGGAAGTACCTGGTGGAGATCCAGAGCGAAAAGGAGCAAATCCTGGCTGCCGGTGTGAATGCGTTTCCGCGGCTGGCAATCGAAGGCAAATTCGTTCCCAATACGCGTCAGTCAATGAATGTCGCGTGTATCGGCGGACTGATTGATCAGGAGTATGCGATCCGCTAGATACGCGGGCAGCGGCGTTCCCACGCGCGCGATGACGTTCACGATTTCGCCGCGTTACCCAAGCGCCGGCATGCGGCGTTCCCACGCGCGCGATGACGTTCACTGTATGACCACAACGCGATTGCATACATAAAAGGGCGTTCCCACCCACGCGATGACGTTCACTCCGAGCCGCACGGCCTCAGGGTATGAACGAGATGATCTCCAGCGTTTCGCCCCGTCTTGACGACGAATTTCGGCTATCCATTGCTTCAACCTTTTTCATCACGGACATGTACATGCGGCAACTTGCCCCTCTTCTCGTTTCGCTGATCCTCATCCCGTCGATTCCGCTGGCGGCACAGGACAAACTACCGCTGGCAATCGATTTCGCGATTCCCGGCGTGACCTATGATGCCGCGATACCGACCCCCGATCAAATACTGGGACATACGATCGGAGAGCGGCATACACGGCCGCACGAGGTTGCGGCATACCTCAAGGAGGTCGCGGAGGCAAGTGATCGGGTGGTGTTCGGCGAATACGGCCGCACATATGAGCAGCGTCCGCTGGTCTATGTCGTAATCACGTCACGGGAAAATCATGCCAAACTGGAGCAAATCCGGCAGGCGAATCTGCTGCTGTCGGACGAACCGGAATCGGTCAGCGACGAGGATTTGCAGTCCATGCCGGTGGTCACCCAGTTGCATTACAATGTGCATGGAAACGAAGCAAGCGGTGCCGAAGCTGCGCTCGTCGTTCTGTATCACCTGGCGGCCGGACGAGGAGAAGCCGTCGAATCGATTCTGAACGATGGGGTGGTGGTTCTGGACCCGCTCATCAATCCGGACGGCCGTGACCGGTTTGTAGACTGGGTAAACGGCAACCGGGGCGCTGTCGCTACGGCCGATGCACAGGACAGGGAACACGATGAACCCTGGCCGGGAGGACGCACCAACCACTATTGGTTCGATCTCAACCGCGACTGGCTTCCCGCCCAACATCCGGAGTCGCAGGGCCGGCTCGAACTCTTTCATCACTGGCGGCCGCAAGTGCTCATCGACGTGCACGAGATGGGCTACGAGTCTACGTTTTTCTTTCAACCGGGCGTTCCGGGCCGCACCAATCCAAATACGCCTGAAAACACAAGGCGTTTGACGGAAGAACTGGGAGAGTACCATGCCGCAATGCTCGATCGGATCGGATCGCTCTACTACTCGCGGGCACGGTTCGACGACTTTTACTACGGCAAAGGCTCGACCTATCCGGATGTTAACGGGGCTATCGGAATTCTCTTCGAACAGGCGGGCTCGCGCGGACTCAAACGAACGACCCGCGACGGTATCATTACGTATGCATACACCATCCGTAACCAGGTGGCGACCTCATTGTCGACGCTGAATGGGGCGATCGGCATGCGCTTGAAGTTTCTCTCAAACCAGCGCAAATTCTATGCGTCCGCTGCCGATGAAGGCCCTGAAGAGGACGTCGAGGCCTATGTGATTGATTATTCCGAAGCACGCACCCGCGCACAACTCTTTGCGCAAATGTTGCGGCGACATCGCATTCGCATTCACGAGCTCGCGCGAACCGTTTCGGAGGGTGGAACGAACGTTGCGCCCGGACAGGCATGGATCGTACCCGCGAAACAGCGTCAGGCGCGCCTGTTGAAAAGCATGATGGAAGAGGTCACGACCTTTGAAGACTCCCTCTTCTATGACGTGTCCAGCTGGACCATCCCGCTGGCTTTCGGGATCGATGTTCATGCGCTGTCCGGCGATCCTTCCGATTATTTCGGTGTGGAGGTGTCCGAGATTCCACTGGATGGCGGTGTGTTTGAAGGAAGCGACGACGCCTATGCATATTTGATGCCGTGGGACCGTTTTTACGCCCCGCGTGCACTGACGCGCTTTTTCGAGGCCGGACTGCGCGTGCGTGTGGCCACCCAACCGTTTACGATATCGGTGGGCGGTCAATCGATGTCGTTCGATCGCGGCACGATTGTGCTTCCGGTCATTTCACGCGATCAAGATGACCGGACAACCCCGGAGATGCTCGAGAATCTCCTTGAGAAGACAGTCAAAAATGACCACGTGCGGATTTATACCGTGGAAACCGGGTATACGCCGACGGGTGACGATCTGGGCCGGACCGCCCAACTGGAAGCACCCCGGGTTGCGATTCTGGCGGGAGAAGGGACGTCCTCCTATGCGGTGGGACAGATTTGGCACCTGCTGAGTGAACGCATGCATATGCCCGTATCGCTCGTCGATGCCCGGTCGATCTCCGACCTGAATCTCGACGCCTACAATACCATCATCATGCCGCCCGGATCATACGATGAAGAAAACGGATCACTTCGCCACATTCGCCGGTGGGTGTCCGACGGCGGCACCCTTGTAGCACTTGAATCCGCAGTCCGCACGGTCGTGAATCAAGGCTGGCTGGATGAGACACTGCGGGATGCGCCAGGTGATTCCGTCGACGTACCCTATGCCGACGTGGGGGCCGCTCTCGGTGCCCGACGATTGGCGGGAGCGATCCTGGAAACGGTCCTCGACACCACCCATCCACTTGCATACGGGATGGAAAAGCGAATACCCGTATTCAGGAAAACGGATCTGTATCTCGAGCCGTCGAATACACCGGGTGTAACGGTTGCCGTATACGAGGATGATGCGCTGTTGAGTGGGTACGCCCACCGGACCCGCCGCGCGGCTTTCAGCGGGACCGCCGGCATTCTGGCGGCCGACGAGGGCCGAGGGAATGTCATTCTCATGCTGGACGATCCGGCGTTTCGCGCCTTTTTTCTGGGCAGCTCCCGGCTGCTTTCCAATGCGGTCGTATTCGGACGAACCTTTTGACCGGTGGTATAGCAAGGGCGCTTCCAACCGCCCCGTCCGCCGGAACTGTCCGGCAAAAAATGCCGTTCGAACAAGGCGCTACACGATTACGGACCGTCCGAAACATCGCGAAGCAAACCGGAACGGTCCTGGCGAACGGCAGACCTGATTGCAGGCCAACGGGAGCACTTCCATGAGGCTGGTGGATATTTGCGTGCTGGCAGGGATATACCTTCCCCTTGTATTCGCACCTGCGGCGAATGCGCAAACGACGCCCATTCTTTCCGATTCGGTTTTCATGAACGAAGCCGAGCGGGGGCTTCATCTGCTCTACAACATGAAGTTTGACAGGGCGGAAGCCGTATTCGACAGCCTTTCGACCCGGTATCCGCAGCATCCTGCCGTCCCGTTCATGCAGGGACTGATCATCTGGTGGAAAATTCTTACCGATCTTGAGAATCCGGCCTATGACAAACCGTTCGCGCGCCTTATGCAGGAGGTGATTGATCGTTCGGATCGGCGACTTGAGCGAGACGAATATGACGTCGACGGCCTCTTCTTCAAAGGCTTGGCGCTCGGTCTACGCGGGC
>CAZIIP010000183.1:3374-7186 GCA_964539455.1 uncultured Rhodothermales bacterium | reverse complement strand
GCGTGAGGGGTATCCCATTCCGGCCATGATCGAACTCGAATATGAGATACCGGAAGGATCGGATGCCGTGGCTGAGGTTAAGAAATGCGCCGACTTTTGCCGTGAAGCGCTGGCATAGGCCGGGTTTCAAGGCCTCCAGACCGTCCGAACCTGTCTCTTATAAGAAAATCGCATTCAGAAAGGCAATTTGACCGCATTTGCGCAGGACAAAGCTCCTTTTGGCTTTCTTTTCCGGTGAATGCAGTGTAACTATAGTGTTGAAGCAAGAAGCGTTCTTTTACTTAACAAGCCGAGCATAAACCCATGAGCAAAAAGATGAACAGGCGCGATTTCCTGGCGTCGACCACAGCCATCGGGGCATTCCACTTTGTCCCGCGGCATGTAGTGGCCGGGTCCGGAAAGATCGCACCGAGCGACAAAGTCGCAATGGCCAACATTGGATGCGGTACGCAGGGCATCCGGGAGATTCCGCGTTTGTTGACGGATGAAGCCGTACAGCTCGTGGCCGTTGCCGACCCGAACAAGGACTCGATGAACTACCTTGACTGGTCGGCGGACGGCATCATGAACCTGTGCCGGGGTCTGTCGGGAGATTCGGAATGGCGCAAAGGCCAGACCGGTGTACCCGGCGGTCGTGACGTCCTGAAAAAGGTCATCGACGGATTCTACGCCACGCAACGCGGCGAGGAGAATTTCAAGGCGGTCGCCGCCTATGAGGACTTCCGCGAAATGCTCGAGAAGGAAGACATCGATGCCGTCAAGATCATGACGCCCGATCACCTGCACGGGTACATCTGCGTGAAGTGTATGGAAGCCGGCAAGCACGCGTCGGTCCATAAGCCGCTCGCCAACCGTATCAACGAATCGAAGCTGGTGATTGAAACCGCCCGCAAGACCGGCGTCGCCACCTATTTCCTGCCGTGGGGCAGCAATCGGCCTGAGGAAATGAAGCAGGTGCTGCAGTGGGTCGACGGCGGCCTGATCGGTACCCTTCGGGAAGTCCACAACTGGAGCCGGCGGCCTGTCTGGCCACAGTATCTCGAACTGCCGAAGGATGAACCCCCGGTACCGGGAGGATTCAACTGGGATATGTGGCTGGGTCCGGAAGAGTGGCGTCCCTACCATCCGCACTATACGCACAACGTCTTCCGTGGCTGGTACGACTTCGGCGGCGGATCCATGTGCGACATGGGGCACTATAGCCTCTGGGGCGTGGTCAAGGCACTCGAACTCGAACCTCCGATCTGGGCCGAAGCCAACGGCGCACATGCCTGTCACCTCGAAGGTCAGGTTTGCCGCAGGATCGACAACGACTGGTCGTTCCCGCTCGCCAGCTCGATCCGGTTCGGTTTCGCACCGGCCGCCGGACGTGCACCCGTCGAGATCACCTGGTGGGACGGCAGCATGCGTCCGCAGACGCCGCCCGAACTCTTTGAAGACGGCGAGGAGTTTGACGACGAAGGCATGATGTTCGTCGGTGACGAAGGCAAGATTCTCGCCTCGTTCCACGGTGGCAATCCGCGCCTCATCCCGAATCGCAAGATGGAAGCGGTCATGGGTCCGCGGGAAGAGGTCGACCCGGCCGAGCGTCGTCGTCAGCGCAGAGAAGAAGGCGGCCCCGATCCGTTTGGAGACTGGATCAAGGCATGCCAAGGCGGTCCGCAAGCGACCGGCAATTTCCTCGAAGCTACGACGATTTCGGAGATGAACAACCTCGCCGCCGTAGCACTGCGTTCGAAGCGCAGGATCTACTACGACACGAAGAAGATGGAGATCACCAACTATCCGGAAGCGAACAAGTACTTGTCGCGCGAATACCGGCCGGGTTGGGAGATTGCGTAGGTTGAAAGAGCACGCCGTGCGGCGTCCTGTAGATGCTACGGCGTAGCTGAATTTGTTTTCGATCTATAAAGGGCTTCTCAAGGTGCTTATGGCATCTGGGAGGCCCTTTTAGGTTTTTTCTCGAAACCGACCGAAGCCGGTGGGCCGCCCGGCAATCACGTTTTCACATCTTCACATTTTCACATCCACACGATTCCATCCACGCTGCCATTCTACATGCGCCCGCCCACAACATATTCCCCTCCAGTCCCTAGATTGATCCTATAGGTCGCCATCCAAATCAAGCACCGGATTTTTGAAATGAAAAAGGACATCAGCCGCCGGGAATTCCTGGCTTCCACCACAGCAGCCATCGGAGCCGTTCATATCGTACCACGTCATGTCGTGGGTGGACCCGGACAGGTCGCACCGAGTGACAAGGTGGCGCTGGCCCACATCGGATGCGGCACGCAGGGACTTCGGGAATTGCCGGCGTTGCTCGAAAATCCCGAACTGCAGGTGGTCGCCGTCTGCGACCCGAACAGGGATACGAACAACTATCTCGACTGGTCGAAAGACACGATCAAGTACATCTGCCGCGGGCTCATGGATGAGCCGAACTGGCGCGAAGGCGTGCCCGGCGTGCCCGGCGGACGCGACGTGATGAAAGAGGTGCTCGAAAAGTACTACGCGCGCACCACCGGACAGAGCGTCTCCATTCCGGCTTACGCCGATTTTCGGGATCTGATCGAGAACGAGGATTTCGACGCCGTGAAGATCATGACACCCGATCACCTGCACGCGACCATCTCGATCGCCTGCATGCAGGCCGGCAAACACGTGTCCGTCCACAAGCCGTTGGCCAACCGCATGAACGAGTCGAAACGCGTGATCGAGACCGCCCGGCAGACCGGCGTCGAGACCTACTACCTGCCGCGGGTCATCCATGCCCCGATGGACCAGGTGATGGCCTGGATCGACGGCGGCCTGATCGGCACGCTGCGCGAGATTCAAAGCTGGACCCACCGGCCCGTCTGGCCGCAATACCTCCGGCTGCCGGAAGAGCAGCCTCCGATCCCCGACGGATTCGACTGGGATCTGTGGCTCGGCCCGGAAAAATGGCGTCCCTACCATCCGCACTACACGCATAATGTCTTTAGAGGATGGTACGATTTCGGGGGAGGCTCTTTCAGCGATGTTTGCCACTACAGCCTCTGGCCCGTATTGCGCGCACTCGAACTAAAGCCCCCTATCGCCGCCGAAGCCCACGCCAGCCACGCGGTCGGGGCAGTCGACAATGTCTGCGAGCGAATCGAAAACGACTACTCGTTCCCGCTGGCCAGCCAGATCCGGTTCTCGTTTGCCCCGGCAGCCGGCCGGGAAGCTGTCGACATACGGTATAGTGACGGCAGCATGAAGCCGCCCAAGCCGGAAGAACTCAAAGAGGACGGCGAACCAATGGGCCGCGAAGGCATGCTGTTTGTTGGAGACAAGGGAAAAATTCTGACAAGCTTCAACGGCTTTAATCCGCGATTGCTGCCGAAACGCAAGATGGAAGCGGTCATGGGTCCGCAGCCGGAAGAACGGCCCGGATTCCCGGGACTCGATCAGACCCAGTTCAACCAGTGGATCAAAGCGTGCAAGGGTGGTGAGAAAAACGACGGCACCTACCTTCAGGCGGAAACGATCTCTGAGATGGGCTGTCTGGCGGCCGTCGCCCTCCGGGCCGGCGAGCGCGTGGAGTACGATACCGAAAAGATGGAGATCACCAACCTGCCGGAAGCGAACAAGTACCTGACCAGGGACTACCGCGAGGGGTGGGAGTTGGGCTAAGCGCGTATCGACGCGCTGCTCCGCGGTTTTGATAACGAGAGGGCTTGGATAACCAGAGGACTTAAATAGCCAGAAGGCTTGGATAACCAGAGGACTTGGATAGCCAGAGGACTTAAATAGCCAGAAGGCTTGGATAACCAGAGGACTTGGATAGCCAG
>CAZIIP010000183.1:0-3274 GCA_964539455.1 uncultured Rhodothermales bacterium | reverse complement strand
AGGACTTGGATAAACCAGCCTGTTACGGCGTATGCCGTTGTTGCGTGTCTCCCGGTCGTGCATCAGCCCCTGCACGGGCGCAGCTTCGTAACGGCAAATGGCGTGTCCATAAGAGCCAATTAGCCATTGGCTCTGAAGCGAAGCTGAAAATCGCAGAGCGCTACGTTACATGCATCTCACACACCTTGCGGAAGTGGAATCCGTAGATCGCAAATCGTATGGCAAGCGGTAGCGACCGCGGTCGGCGGACCAAGGTCCACAGCAGAAGCTTCCAGTATTCGATTCGTTCCTTTCCGATTACGCCGAGACGGACAATCGAACGACCGAGTGCCATCACGTCGCTCTTAGTGTTTTTAAGGCTCGGCGGCAGTTTCACGTCCGGCCGCCGGTACGACTTCAAAAAGGTCCGTACGCGGCGATAGTAGATCTTTGGCGAATACAGGTAGTGGAGAACCTCGCGATACCGGCGGTGCATCTCTACTGCATCGAGCAGGGGTAGGATGTTTGTTTTTCCGTCAAAGTTGTCTCCTGACGCCGGCGCAATCAAACGTCCCGCATCCCGCATACGTTCGAAAAGCCGTGTGCCGGGCAACGCCTGCAGAAGGCCCACCATAGCGGTGACAATGCCTGATTTTTGGACGAACTCGGCCATGCGATCGAATGTCGACCAGGTGTCACTATCGAAGCCCAGGATAAATCCTCCCTGTACCTCCATCCCGTGTTGCTGGATGCGTTGGATATCGGATAGCAGATTGCGTTTCAGGTTCTGCGTCTTTCCACATTCCCGAAGACTGGTCTCGTCCGGCGTCTCAATCCCCACGAACACCTGCGTAAACCCTGCGCTCGTCATCATGCGCATCAACTCGGGATCGTCGGCCAGATTGATGGATGCCTCCGTATTGAAGGCAACACCTGTTTTGCCTTTTCGCCACTCAATCAGGTCAGGAAGTAGTTGGGATTTTAAATGCCGCTTGTGGCCGATCAGGTTGTCGTCGACAAAGAACACGCCACCGCGCCAGCCCAAATCGTACAACGAATCCAGTTCGGCGACGATCTGTTTGGGACTCTTCGTCCGGGGACGATGCCCAAAAAGCGCCGTTACATTGCAGAACTCACAGTCGAAAGGGCAACCGCGCGAATACTGAATCGGCATCGAGGCGTAAGCGCTGAAATCCACCAGCGACCAGTCGGGTACGGGGGTATCCTCCAGATCCGGATAGTCTTCAGAGGCGTAGATCTTGCGTGCCTGTCCTGCCTGTAGATCTGACAGAAAAACCGGCAGGGTCAGTTCACCTTCGTTCAGCACAAAGTGATCGACGTCGGGAAAGGTCTCATACTCGGCCGTGAAGAGCGGACCGCCGGCGACGGTACGCACCCCGGCGGCTTTGCATCTGGCAGCGATGTCCTCGGCGGAGCTGCGCTGGACCGTCATGCCGCTGATGAACGCGCTGTCAGCCCACGACAGGTCGACATCCTCAAGCGCAGTAACATTCAAATCTACCAGTCGCTTGTTCCAGTCGTCGGGCAACATGGACGCGACGGTTAACAGACCAAGGGGTGGATAGGCGGCTTTCCGGCGTATAAAACGTAGCGCGTGTTTGAAGCTCCAGAAGGTGTCGGGTAGTTCGGGGTAAAGGAGCAGGACGTTCATCGGGCATCGACGGTTACTTCGTTCACTCATTCCCGTTGGTGTCACGTATTCCCGCTGCCGGCGGACTACACATGACGAAACAACCGATACGGTTCGAGTGCGTGTCGAATCCGCTGTTCAGCGACGTCGACGTCTGTCGGGAATGAGTTCGTCGACGGGATCCAACACGGTACGAATACAGAAATGCGGGTCATGTCGACCAATTGTAATTCGTACGATTTATCCTCGGAAAAGTTTGAAGGCCGGCCGTCCCCGGCGCTGCGCCGGCTTCGTATTGCCGGACGTCGCAGGCCGGCCCTTTTATATCTATCCGCGCAATACTTAGAAGAACCCGATCACCTCGGCTCTTGTGTTCGCCTGCCGAAGCAAGACGATGGAGGGAATAATGATTGCCCTCCGGGTCAATTCACACGATATAAACAGACAAAATAGTCTTATATCTTATTATTTTGTTACGAAGCACTGAAAGCATCTCCGTCATTGTGCATTACAAAAAGCTACCCGGGCGTGCGAACAAGCGACATAGGACCGGAATCGGGCAATTTCTTCAAAGAAAAGGCGGTGGAATGGAGAAGCCGGCTGCTGGCAGGTGTCGGTGGATTACTGGCGTACGAGACGCTCTCCGGCCTGGCCATCTGGCTGCTTCCGTTCAGCGTGCCAAACCAGCTTACCGTCCTGATCCATACGGTGGCCGGTTTTATCCTGCTTTTTCCGTTTGTCTGGTACCTCGTCAGACACTGGCGGCGATACCTGCGCGTACCGGCCAACCACAGCCTGATCTCCGGTTACCTTGCCGGTGTTTCAACACTGCTCGCCCTTCTTTCCGGCGTTGTGCTCACCGTCCAGGCGCTGTTCGCGACGTCGATCGGTGCCGGCTGGCGAACGGTCCACCAACTTTCGACCGTGGCGCTGATCCTGTCGACGGGCCACCACGTCGGTTTCCTCATCTACCGGAACTTCCGCTCGCGATATAAACCGGCGATGCGCGAGGCCGTCAGCAGCAGTGCCTCTATGGGGAAACGGACGGCATGGACCGTGCTGGGGCTGTTTACCGCTACAATACTATTGACATTGGCCTATCGTCCGGTGCCGCTCGACAATACCCTGCCGGAAGACTACACCCTGCTTTATGGAGAGGACCGGCCGTTTGCACCGAGTCTGGCGGTGACGACCACCGGCACCGCACTTGACGCCCGCAGCATGGGCGGCTCGGAGGCCTGCGGCAAACCGGGGTGCCACAAACAGATTTATGACGAGTGGCAAGTGTCCGCCCACCGCTGGTCGGCCATGGATCCGGCGTTTCGCGCGGTGCAGACCACCATGGGCGAGCAAAACGGTCCGGAATCGACACGCTACTGCGGAGGCTGCCACGATCCGATTTCGCTTTTCAGCGGGACGAAAAACCTGTTTCAAGATGAACTGACCAACGAAATCGGTTTTGATGAAGGGGTTTCGTGTATCGCGTGCCACTCGATCAAGGAAACCGACGTCAAAGGCAACGCCAACTACGTCATCGATCAACCGGAGCGCTACCTTTTTGAACTGCGGGATGGTCCGCTGGCCGGTCTGACGAGTGATTTCCTCATCCGGGCCTATCCGGAGCGACACGTCGAAACGCTGCAG
>CAZIIP010000182.1:0-7208 GCA_964539455.1 uncultured Rhodothermales bacterium | reverse complement strand
TTGTATCCTCGCTCGAGTTGGCGCACGCGTGCAAGCGGAATCGGAATCAAGAGTTCCTCTTCCGGCGACGTGCTATCGATAGGCAACCGCGCATGAAGCTCCCTGCCGAGCAGCCTACCCAGTCCCATACCCAGTTGCACGCATCCGCCATATTTCCAAGCGTGATGGAGATGGCGGACCGGACCACTTTTATCGAACATCCAGAGCGAAAATACCTGCTTCCAAAGGGATGCGGAAAGTCCGCGAAGAGCAAGTCTTGATTTGAGCAACTCCACGTCGACTATTTCCACCCGGCGGATGCATGCCGGACAGACAGGTATGGATTGCGGTAAAAGCCTGCAACCACATGATGCACAAAAAGTCGGCCAGACAAAACCGGCTAGTGCTGAAATTGTCGGGTGCATGCCGCGTCTACCTTCTGCATCCTATTTTAGCGGGGCTTTACGTAACAAGCGTAATAAACCACTCCCGCCGCCGGATGCCGGCGATATACATCGGCACCCGGGTGGACACATTTCAAGGCGCAGACGCGCTACGATTCGTACTCTTGTCGGAGGGGAATCTCGCTTGTTGCCGCGCCATTATCGAAGGCCAATCGTCTTCCGTACAGATAAACGATCGTGCAGAGTTGACATGTCCGTCTTGTCCGGCGAAAGTTGCTGCACGCGTTCCAGCTTTTGTGGTAGACAAGCGGCGCACGATCGATTCCGGGAACGGTCGGCTCAAGAGCCGTAACTACACCCTGAATTCTTCGATGTCTCTTCCCTGCTCCAGCGCTTTCACGAGCCATTTCGGTTTGCGTCCGCGACCGGCCCATGTGTTCGACGGCTCCTCCGGATCCCGAAATTTGACCTTTACCGTGCCCTTGCCGGCCGGTGCTTTGCCAAAAATCTCATCCAGCGTCATTCCTGCTGCATTTGCCTGTTCCTGGAATTTCTTCCTCAGACGGTCCTTTTCCATCGACCTGCGGACCTGAACCTCTTTTTCGATACCGCTTTGCAATTCCAGCAGTTCCGCAAAGGAAAGCTCGGCAAGATTCATTATTGGCCTCATTAGTTAATGTTCATTTGCCACCAATCGTAACTATTAATTTACTCGATCAATTGAATGAAACCAAATTATATCACTAATTATACTACCTACAGCTTCAAGAAGCTATTTTTCAAATGGTACGTGAAGGCAATTTTTGTTACAGCCAACAATTCGGGCAGTCCGTCATTACTCCAGCAATGATGAAATGTCAAAACTATCGCTGATTTGGATACCGAATCTCTTTCTAGCGTCTTTTCCCAACGACTCCGCAACCAAAGCATAGGAATGATCAATCAGCCGCCTTACCAGCGTCTCGGGCACGTCCGAGGCAAGCGCCACCGTATTCCAATGTTTCTTGTTCATATGATATCCGGGCATAATCCCCGTATATCTTTCTCTCAGATTTTCAGCCGGCGCCGGATCACATTTGAGATGAACGGCAGCGGGTATGCTCTCGAGATTGGTCAGCGCATAGATTTTGGTTTCTATTCTAAAGACCAGTACGTCCGGTCCGAACGGCTGATCTTCGGTCGTTCCGTGTTTGGCAAGACACCACGATCTCAAGCGCGCCGGGTCCATTGTATCAATACTTTGCCGGTTTTCTCAAGGACGATCTCCCGGCGAGATGTTATCCCGGGAGATCGCATGTTACGGAACGTGGTTTCAATTGACTGATCTCAGCGATTCCCGTACTCGAATCTCAATGCCGTCACCACCGATTTTACCACGAAAGATAGAAAGCGTGACCTGGAAGATATGTCTCGCGCGGCGATGTCTTCGTGCGGGCAAATTTCTTAACTGTGGTTGTTTTTAGAAACCGCACCCTGCATCGATTTCTACAAAAAGACGCCGCATTCTTCTACAGCTTATTGTTTGCGCTCTTGGAAAGGACGTTCTTTTCGGTTGTCGATAATAATCCGACTACGAGCAACTGACCACAACTGACCCGGCGTTTGCGTGCAGTACTGCAATATGGGTTCGCCGAACCTCTCCTGCATATCTCTAAACCGCGAATGTATTGGCTTGTAGAGAACGGCTCAGGCGTCGACGTGTGTCGACTCTTCCACCAATTCATCTCCGGATGAAGCGGGATCTACAATCTGCAAGCAGACGGCGCCTGCAAGTATCAGAGCGGCGGCTACGATTTCGAGCAAGGTGGGCCGTTCACTCAATGCCAGCCATGCGATCAGGAAAGCGGCAATGGGCACCAGATTGCCATACAGCACAACGCGTGTCGGGCCAAGGTACTTCAGGGCCCGGACCTTGACCCACTGACCGACACCAACGCCGATGGCTCCGCCGGCCAAAATTGCAATCCATGTCCAGTCCGAGAGAGACAGCCACGGCTCCTTCACCAGCGTCGTCATGGCTAAGAGGACATACACACCTCCTCCGATCACTGTCCGGGACGTGACCATGGCGGTGGCACCATATTGGTGTACCAGGGGCTTGATCAGATGGAACTCCCACACCACCAGCAGCAGTGACGAGATCAGCAACAAATCGCCGATCCAGTAGCCGGTCGACAGACGCACGCCGTCGGCGGCCAGTACCAGCGTGCCGAGACCCGCAAGAATTGCGCCCAGGTAGCCGGCCCATCCAAGCCGTTCGGTTCGTGCAGCGTAGCCCATACCCGAACTCACTATGGGGCCAAGTGCGAGCCAGAGTGACGCACGTGCCCCATCGGTGTAGTTGAGTCCTTCGATGCCCAGCCATGGTGCCAGGGCCGCACCCAATACGGACACAAGCAGCAAGCGTGGCAAGTCGGAGCGTCTGATTCTCGGAAACAACGTTTGGGCCGCTACTCGGCTCCCCGCCGCACGGCTTTGATGGAGGTACAACACCATGACCAGTGCCATGGCGCCCACCACAAATCTCGATACGCTGAACGAGATCGGCGCCATTTCCCGCAAAGCGATTTCGGCGAGAATAAAATTGGCACCCCACAGCAGGGTGAACAGTCCGAGCAGGCTGTGATGGGGCAATGTCTTGCTAAACTGAGCACTATCTGATGCCGCCATTAGAATTGGGCCTGCGAAACTGTTCGCGGTTACGAAGTGTTGTGCACCGCCCTCTGCCTTTTAAAAAATGACCGTGCGTGCAGCACGTTTAATCCCGTAGAAATCCGGGTACGTGACGCGTGCATATTCGAATCATACTGAATGTAGTAAATGGCACCCTGGCGATAAACAGCTATAGCGCCTGTCGGCGCCGGGCGCACCGCCGTGCCGGATTGATTATTGCCCGTGGTATTTCGTCGCAGGTCTGACGTTTCAAGAATCCTTAGCGCCAGTCGATCGTTTCGTACATTTATTTTTACCGACCGTCAAAGGAATGGAAGCTGATCCGACATTCTTATTGTACAATTCTCTTTCCCGAAAGGTGGAACCTCTCGCTCCTGCCGAGAAGGATCATTTGCGTCTTTATGCATGCGGACCAACCGTTTATTCGCATGCCCACATTGGGAATTTCCGCACTTTCGTTACCGTCGATCTCATTCTCCGTACGGCGCATGCCATTGGCTGGGACTCGACTTATGTAACCAATGTGACGGATGTAGGTCACTTGACGGACGACGACCTGGCCGACCCCGAGGGAGAAGACAAAATGGAGAAAGCTCTCCGGTCGTCGGGAGGTTTGCGCTTCCGGAATATCTGGGATCTGGCCTCGTATTACGAACAATCCGTCCTCGAAGACTGGCGGTCAATCGGATTGCTGGAGCCGGATGTACGTCCGCGTGCCACGCAGCACATCAGAGAACAGATTCTCGCCATAAAACGGTTAGTGGAAAGTGGACACGCCTACGAAACCGACAAAGGTGTCTACTTCTCCGTTCCGAGTTTTCCCAACTACGGCAAGCTTTCCGGAAACGAAGCCGCGGAAAATCTGGAGGTACTTTCGCGAGAATTGGTCACCGACCCGCAAAAACGCGATCCTCGCGATTTTGCGCTTTGGAAAAAGGATCCAAAACACCTGATGCAATGGTACAGCCCCTGGGGATGGGGTTATCCCGGATGGCACATCGAGTGCTCGGTCATGGCCACCGCGTATCTGGGTGATTCGTTTGATGTACATGCCGGTGGAGAGGACCTGCGTTTTCCTCATCACGAATGTGAAATTGCGCAGGCTGAATCGCTCTCCGGAAAGCCGTTTGCGAAACACTGGGTCCACACCCGGTTTTTGCGTGTTGAAGGTGAGAAGATGTCGAAAAGCGGGGGCAACCAGCTTACGCTCAAGGATCTTACGGCACGCGAGGATGAGGGAGGGAGAGGATTTGATCCCATGGCTGTACGCTATGCGCTCTTGTCGGGGCATTACCGGAAGCCGCTCAACTTCACGCTCAAAAACCTGAAGGATAGCGCCAAGGCGATCGAGCGTTTTCGATCACTCCGGCAAAACCTGGTACCCTCCGATGCATCCGATCAAGCGGAGGTCGCGCTAACCGATCCCGACCTGCGATCGGCATACGACAAGGCTCTTTCGGCGCTCCTGGAAGATCTGAATACACCGGTCGCCCTTGCGGCGGCGCTGGAGGGCGTAAAAGTGCTTGAAGCCCGTGCAGTTGACAAGGACACATCGCTCCAGGCGTGGGCTTATCTGAACAAGATCGATGCCTTACTGGGGCTGCTGGGAAAATCCGCAGCGGCGGACCGGCATGTCGACGAAGCCGGCTCCGAATTTGCCGCAACCGTCGAGGAACTCATCGAAAAGCGCGCGGAGGCCCGGGCGGAACGCAACTGGTCCACCGCGGATGCCATTCGCGACGATCTGGAATCGCTGGGAGTTACCGTCGAGGACACGCCGGACGGCCCGGTTTGGCGGAAGAAGTAAGCGTGGAATCAAGAGACTGATTTTCGGATGCCCGGACATGGAGTATTCAGATTTGAAAGGTGGTCTGGCCCGCATGCTTGACCGTTTACAGGCAGAAGGAACGGCCACCAAGGACCGCGAGGCGGACGCCTTTCTTGCCGAAAATGCCAATGCTGCGGTCATCGGACTGCTACTTGACCAGCGTGTACTGGCCGAGACCGCATTCACGGGCCCGACCAAGCTCAAGAAGCGACTGGGCCATTTCGACATGCACAAAATTGCCGATATGGAGCCGGGCGCTTTCCAGGCGGTGTTCGCGGAGTCGCCCGCCGTACACCGCTTCACGTCCGTTATGGCCGATCGTGTGCAGCAAGTTGCACGCGTGCTGGCGGGTGAGTACGACGGTGATGCTTCCAACATGTGGAAGGACACGTCTAACGCTTCAGTGGTTGAGTCACGTATTCGACAACTTCCCGGCTTCGGGCCATTGAAAACGCGCAAGATCCGCTTCGTTCTGCACTACTTTGGTCACAAAACCCTCTCCTAGCGCGGATCCGCTTTTATGGGTGTTTCAGCCGAATCGCCGCGCTACGCCGATCAACCCGCTCCACAACCCCGATCAAATCAGAAGCAACCTGACCTGTTGCGATTGAGGACCCCATATTTGCTGTCCAACTGCGGCCTGAAACCATTCGGCAGGATTTGAGCAACAGGATGCCTCATTTCTTGTAGTCTTCAGTGAATCGTTTCACTACTACTCAAGGCCAAAGGGGTTTGATATGCAACCGGCAATGTCGTACGAGTCCAACGAGGGCAATCCATTAGCGGGGCTGATCAGTGATGATGTGTACGCCCTGCTGAACGAGTACAACCTCCTCAGTGAGAAGGCTATCCGGGATTACCAGATTAGAAGTCGGTTCCGCACAATGCGGCGAGAGGGTATGCCGGCGTCCGACGCCATCGAGAGGCTTCGGCTCGATCATCCATATCTTCAGTACGATACCGTCCGAAAAATCGTTTACCGGTTAGGGAAACGATAAGTTGTTGGATATTCCATAAAACGAAAGGGCCGGCGGTGCTTACTGCCGGCCCTTTTTATATGCGAGTCGGATAGTTGCCAATCTAGAATTGAACGGCAAGCCCCCACCTGTGCACGTCGTCGAGGGTACGGATACGGCTAAACGCATAGTCGAACTTGACCCCCAGTCCAGAGGCAGGCATCGTGTATTTCAGACCGACACCGGCGTTGAACAACGGTTGTCCATCCATGAAATCCTCCCGCGTAATCTCGGTCGGATTCGTATAGCCGCCACCCACTACGGGATTCGTCGCATCGGGTTGTCCCTCGATCACGACGTCGGAGGTTCCGAAGAGATCGCCTTCGATTGAAAATGCGCTGATTCCGCCGCGTACGAAGAATATGTCCAAAAAGGCTACCTCGCCGCCAAGACGAACTTCCTGATTGAAATCACGCGGCTTGCGCACATCGAGTACCGGGGTAAATGACAACTCATTGGTGCTAACGGGCGTGAAGGCAATGCCGAATTGAAACTGCATCGGAAGCTGATAGCTCTCTGTTTCCAGAAGCAGCGGCACATCGTCCGGATTAGTCCCGGTCGTCGCGTATGGATCCAGGTTTTTCCGGAGGTCATCACCCGTCATCGACATGCTTGTGCCGAAGTTGGTGATGGTAGCTCCGATCCGGAGGTTGTTCCACGCGCTGTGGTATTGAATACCCACATCGAAGGCGATGCCCGTAGCACTGGAACGTGAAATGGTCTGTCTGACGTATTTCGTTTGAATACCGGCCGCTATTCTGTCCGTAATACGACGGGCGTAGGCAATCCCGAGTGCGGCGTCGTAGGAACTGAATTCGAGTCCGGTTCCCTGCGGGTTCTCGGGTGTGGTCTGTTTCATATCGCCCACAGACAGGTATGACACCGAAAATCCGAGATGGCTGTTCGGATCGATCTGGAAGGAAGCGGCGACAAAGTCCTGTCTCAGATCAAGCAACCAGTAATTTTGGTTGAAAGACAGTTCGTTTCCGTCGAGTGCGGCCATGCCCGCCGGGTTCCAGTAGAGGCTTGTGGCATCATCGACGATCGCAGCAAAGGCGCCGCCCATGGCGGCACCACGAGCGCCTACGGGCACTTTGAGAAAGTTGGCCGCCGACGTTCCTACATTGTTAAACTGGGCACTTGCCGTTGCCGACAGCAAGAGTGTCAAGGCAAGTACAAGGAGTGTTGTTGGAATCCGTTTCATGGTTTGTTCTCCCATTTGATGGGACAGCGATCGGCTCCGAGCGCTTGCGGGGCCGTCCAGGTCCAACTCGTTACTTAATGACGGCGAATTTTCCGGTCTTCTCT
>CAZIIP010000181.1:0-7214 GCA_964539455.1 uncultured Rhodothermales bacterium | reverse complement strand
GCGTAGTGCGGCGCATACCGGTTCACGAACGCAGCAGCATGGCCTCCCTGGGAACCGCCCAGCACCACGACGTCGCCGGGCGCCGTGCCGGTGCCAGCGAGCAGGACCCCGAACACGACTTGCACGAGGGGCGAGGGACGCCGTCGTGAATCGGTGTGAGGCATAGGGTGGGTAAATAGGCCGCACGCTCGTGCGACGCAAGCGAAACGTCAGTCGATGGCCCGTCGGTTGTTGCCCCGATCCGTGTCCAGCAGCGAGCCATCCGGGTCTATCACAACGGCGGACGGCCTCTTCCGGAATTGGCGGGAGCCGAGCGCCCGGTCGACCTGGAAGAGACGGCGGTTTACGCCATTGGCGGTGGAGACGGCTCCTTCGACGCAGGAGATGCCGTGTTCTTCTATGCCGAAGGTCCACGGGGGTGGTACTATGACCAAACGGAGGAAGCGTGGCGGCACTATGTTCATCCTTTTTCCATGACGACCCATGCTTTTCTGCAAATTGGCGCGGAGGGTGGTTTAAAAGTGGTCGAGGAGCAGGCGCATTCACCAGCAGGTGCGGTCCCGATTGATCGTTTTACCGCGCATACATTCATTGAGAATGATCTGGTGAATCTGGGCCAAAGTGACAATGCGGGCTCAGGGTACGACTGGCTGGGGGAATTGGTCGATGAGGAGTTCAGGAGTCAAGAGATTATTTCCGTCACGCTGCCGGGTATGACGCCGGGGACCGCGAGGTACCGCAGTCGCATCGTCGCCAGGTCCAACCCTGCAGCGACGCTCGCGTTCGTGTCGAATGGCGTTACTATCGCGCAAAAACAAATGCCGGTGGTGTTCACGGGGGCGAACAGTGCCGATAGCTGGTCGGCTCGTGATGCGGAAATCGCCTTCGAGCAAACCGTATCGGCCGGTGAACAACTGTCTCTGGAACTCACACTCACCGGCGGAAATGCCGACTCGAAAGGGTGGCTCGACTGGTTGGAGGTGCATTATCCGCGTTCTTTTGAGGCAACGGACGGATACCTGTCATTTACCCTTCCGTCGTTGTCCAGTACACGCGCGTTGCGTCTCAGGGATTTTGAAACGCAGCCCATCGTGTGGGACGTCACCGATCGCCGGCGAATCAAAAAGCTTCCCGTACGGCCTGACGGCGACGGTTTTGAACTTGTCCTTCGACCGGAATTCGGTATCCCGACTCGGCTGATCGCGTTTACCCCGGCGTCGTCGGTAATCCGCATCCCCGATCCCGGCTCAGCGGTTGACAATCAGGATTTGCATGGCAACGAACGGAATCCGGAGTTCGTAATCATAACCCCTTCAATCTTCCTGGCTCAGGCGACGGAACTGGCACGGCACAGGGAATCCGAAGGACTATCCGTTCGTGTAGTAGACATCGAGCACATCTATAACGAATTTTCCGGCGGTACTCCGGACATGCGCGCCGTTCGAGACTATTTGAAGTTTCTCTATGACCGCGAGGCAATTGACGGCAGACCGACCTTGAGATATGCCTTGCTTTTCGGTGACGGGCACTTCGATTTTCGCGGTATTTCGGAGGACGAGCAAAGCCCGCTCTCACCAAACTGGATATTTCCGTTCGAAACACCGGAAACGCTTTATCGACAGGCCTCCTATACTTCCGATGACTACTTCGGGCTGCTCGACGACCACGAAGGGACATGGGACTGGCCGGGATATGCCGGCCGGACGTCCGAAGTAGTTGACATCGGAATTGGAAGATTCCCGGTACAAACCGTCGAGGACGCCGAAACGGTTGTACGAAAAATTTTCAGCTACGAATCTCCCACCTCTTCCGGCCGGTGGCGAACGCGTTATACATTCGCTGCCGATGATGGGCCTGCCGGCAGCCGAAACGACCGCGACCTCCACACGCAAAACGCTGACATCGTCGCACGTCAGGTGAAAGAAGCCTTCCCTCAGATTACACAGAAGAAGGTTTATGCCATTTCATACCCCGTGGAAACGACGGTAGTAGGCCGCAGAATTCCCACAGCAAAGCAAGATTTATTGTCGGCCATACGGGAGGGAACCTTGCTCTGGAATTACAGTGGCCACGGAGGGTGGGAAGGACTCGCGGACGAGCGACTGTTCACAATCGAGGATATCGAAGGGCTCGACAACAAGGACAAGTTGACGGTATTCATTACCGCCACCTGCTCTTTCGGTGCATTCGATCGTGCACGAGAGCAGAGTGGCGCTGAATTGCTGCTGACCCATGAGGGGGGAGGAGCTGTGGCCCTGATGACGACGGTCCGTCTGGTGGTTACGTGGGACAATCCGAACGCCTACAATCTGGGCCTCAATCTGGAACTGAATCGCCACCTGCTTGCCCGCGACGAAAACGGACTGCCCCTCAGATTAGGCGACGTAATGCGGTTGACAAAGTCGTCCGCGGTAGGCATGCAGGGCAACAACCGGAAATTCAATCTGCTCGGTGATCCCAGTATGCGACTCGCCCTGCCTCGCGCAAGGGTGGATGTTGAGCGTATCAACGGTAAGGATCCTGCCGTGGCCGCCGTGCCCTTGCGTGCGCTCGATCGTGTAACAATCGATGGCGTGATTCGCCGGCCGGACGGAAGCCGCGATGCGGCATTTGACGGTGTCGTCGATGTGTCCGTTTTTGATGCTGCCAGAACGGTGGACATCCCGGAAGAGGACAGACGACACCTGCCCGGTGGTGGCTACTCGATTCAAAATGACCTCATCTACAGAGGCAAGGTGACGGCACAAGCCGGTAGCTTCACTTCGTCATTCGTTGTGCCGCGCGATATCTCCTATTCCAACGCCCAGGGCCGGATATCGCTCTACGCCGAATCGGCCCAATACGACGGACTGGGAGCCTTTGCAAACGTGACGGTGGGCGGCACCTCCGATCAACCGCTCGATGACCGTGAGGGTCCGGAAATCGCCCTTTTCCTGAACGACACAACGTTCGTTTCGGGGGGGACCACGAATGAAGAACCCGTTTTAATAGCAAGACTGTTCGACGATTCCGGTATCAATACGGTGGGCACAGGTGTCGGACACGAACTGCTGCTGGTGGTAGATGAAGCGCAGGATAAGGCTATAGAAATCAGCGACCGATTTGAGGCCGAACTCGATTCGTATCAGAACGGAAGGGTTTCCTATCAGCTTCCAATGCTTGAAGAGGGCTTTCACACGTTGAGTGTCCGGGCATGGGACGTGCTCAACAATTCAACGACGAAGGACCTGGAGTTCTTCGTCGCTCCCGAACGTGACCTGGTAATTCGCAACCTTTACACGTACCCGAATCCGACGAGAGCTGGATCGGAGACGCGGTTTGTATTCGAGCACAATCAGCCGCCCGGTACTCCTGCGGAGATCCAGATTCGTATCTATTCGCTGGATGGGCGGGTAATCCGGCAAATGGACTCCTTTGAAACTCTCCCGGAGGGAACGCTTTCAAATGCCTCTATTCAGATTCCGTTTAACGGCCGGGATCAGGACCTCGACCTGCTTTCCAGTGGAATCTATCTCTACAAAGTGCGCATTGAGCTTCCTGAAGCGGTCGGAAATGACGGTATCGTGGAGCAAATCGGAAAACTCGCCGTTATACGGTAACTACATCATAAACAGAACGGCTAGCGTCCTGCCTATGGATCTGAGTTGATACGGCGCCGCAAAAGGCGGTCATTTTTGACGTTCATCAAGTAACAGACTGGGATAAGGACTATGTTGAATAGCCGTGCGATTCGCCTGGCGGGCATCTCTATTGCCGTGGCAGCATTCATGGCGCCGGGTACTTTTGGGCAGGTTGGAGGTGCAGCCGTCGTATTTCTGCAAATCGAACCCGACAGCCGGCACGCCGCAATGGGTAATGCAGGTGTAGCGGTTGCGGACAATGCCAATGCCATTTTCTGGAATCCGGGAGGTTTGGCGTTCCAGAAGGGGATGGAGTTGTCAATCACACACTCGCCTTGGCTGCCCGCCTTCAATGCCGACCTTTTTTACGACTATCTGGTCGCCAAATACCATGTGGACGGTTGGGGTACTTTCGGCGCCCATCTCACCTATCTGAACCTCGGGACGCACGAGGCGCGAGACGAGCAGAACAATCCGCTCGGTGAGTTCAGGTCACACGATATGGCGTTCGGCGCCTCTCACGGCTTTAAAGTCGGCAACCGTCTGGGTATCGGCACAGGCATTCGACTGATATACAGCAATCTTGCCCCAGGACAGGTGGTAGGTGCACAGGAAACGAAGGCCGGAGTGTCCGTCGGCTTTGATATTGCCGCCCTGTACCGGTCCTCAGAAATCACACTCGGAAGCGTCGATACCGAACTATCGTTGGGTTTTAATCTCAACAATATGGGTCCGACCATTCAGTATTCTGACGGACCGCAGGCCGATCCGATTCCGACCAATATGCGGTTTGGATGGGCCTACAAATTCAAATTCGACGAATATAATTCGCTTACGATCGCAAATGATTTTAACAAATTGTTGATCGATCGTGACTCTGCCGGTGTCGAGCCGTGGTACAAGGCGATTTTTTCCGGCTGGCAGTCGATTCAGGTCAATACGGGCTCCCAAACGGATCCACAGTTCGAGTCGCTCGACGTCTTCCAGCAGCTCACGATCGGATTGGGGATGGAGTATTGGTACAATGATTTGTTCGCTTTCCGGACGGGTTATTTCTACGAGGATCCATACAACGGTGACCGGCAGTTCCTGACGATAGGTGCAGGTATACGCTATAACATCATCGGTGTAGATTTCTCCTACATTTATCCGCTCGAAGAAAATCATCCACTTGCCAACACCATGCGCTTCTCGCTGCTTGTCGGGCGCTAATCAGAAGCCGTGATTCCACTTGTCGAGAAGCGGACCGCCACAATTATCGGTCCGCTTCTTTTTATGTTTTCCTGTGGACTTTGGGCCACGTCGGTTGCGGCTCACTCGCAGCCTGCCGCTCCAGGGCTGATTGAAGCGCTGAGCCGTCCCGCGGAAGGTACGTTCACCGCCCTGGCACTGCGTGTGGAGTTCCAACCGGACGACAGTCAGTTCAGTACGGGAGACGGTACCTTTTCCGATTCGTTGTTCGGTGATATCGACGTATCCATCGATCCGTTACCACACGACTTCGACTACTTTTCCGCTCATCTAGCCTTTCTGGATCACTACGTGCGCGCCGCATCCGGCGATCGCGTACGTATCGAGCCAATACTCTTGCCGGAGGTGCTTCGGGTCTCTAAACCCATGGCATCTTATAGTCCGATCGGACCGGACAGCAACAGTGAAAGGGAGTTGCGGAAGCTCGCTTCCCTTGTAGAGGAAGCGTGGATGAATGCGGCATTTATGCTCGAGGAAACGGCCAAAGAACTAGACCCCGCCCGGACCTTTTTGATTCTGTTTCACGCCGGCGCCGGGCGTGACATAGAGCTTGTGGGCTCAGGTGCAAATCTGGATAAGACACCGGAAGATCTTCCCTCGCTTTACATGGATGAAGAAACGCTTGCGCGTCTGCTGGGTCATGAACTAACCGTTGCCGGTTTCCCCGTAAGGCACACGGCCATTTTACCTGAAACGGAGTCGCGTCTTGGCACCGATCCGATTTCGGGCGAGCCATTTGTGCTGGAACTCTCTATCAATGGGCTCCTCGCGGCTTCTTTTCTTAATTATCTGGGAGTCCCGGACCTGTTTGATACGAACAGCGGTGAGAGTGCAATAGGGCCCTTCGGCCTTATGGATCCGCTCGGGATCTTTGCATACTCAGGATTGCTTCCCCCGCTACCGTCTCCCTGGACACGCCGGTATCTTGGCTGGATTGAACCGGAGATCATCGAACCGGGTGAACCGGAGACACATTTCCTGAGGGCACATAATGGAAATCTGAAAGGCCATGTCGTTCATGTGCCTATAAGCAAAGAGGAATACTTTCTGGTCGAGAACAGGCAGCGGGATCCTTCCGGCAACGGGCTGGACATCAATGTCTATCGAGACGGACTCATCGAGTCAGTAAGTTTTGAAACCGGTGACGAAACGTTTGGCGATCTCGACCAGTCGGGTTTTCCCGGCGGTGTACTTGTCGGCGCCAATCACTACGACTGGGCGCTCCCGGGATCTGCCGATGAAGACGGCAACCGCTATGACGGCGGGATTTTGATCTGGCATGTCGATGAATCAGCCATCCGCGTCGGTTTGAAGGATAACACCGTCAACAACATTGAAATCCGGCGGGGGGTGGACGTAGAGGAGGCCGATGGTGCGCAGGATATCGGACACCCGCCGGGGAATCCATTTGCACCGCGTCTGGATCTGGGAACCCCCTTTGATTTCTGGTTTGAAGGAAATCCCGCTTCGGCCGTGTCGGAGAATGGACGTGTCACGTCGCTTTACAAAAACAGGTTTGCTTCGGACACCAGGCCTTCGACACATGCGAATAACGGCGGGGCCACCTACCTGTCGTTCGAGAACTTCACGGCATCGGCTCCGACAATGGGGGTCGTCATTTCCAGGAATGATGCCGGTGGAGACGGGATTTCTCCCGGCCGCACCATCGACATCTTGCCAAATGGAGTCTTTGATCCGGACCCTGTTTTGATATCATTTGTTGCTGATGCGTTTTCGCCCGGGATTGCCTTCGGTTGCAAGAAGGATGCTCCTGTCCAACAAAGCGGCGTGCTGGCATTTCTCGAATCCGACGAGGCTCCTATCGAGAATATCGGTTGCGCAGCGCCGGTGACCTACCGGAACGGGTGGGTTGCCTACCTGAAAAAGCGAGAAGGAGAGCAGGGTGGATGGCAGCTCATTTACAGAAACAGACCTGATAAACCGCCTGAGCTACAGGTGAACCTGCCTGACCTCCCGGCGGAAGCCGTCCCGGGATCACCGCTCATTTTGTCGGAAGATGGTGGCCGGGCAACCGTAGTCGTTATATTCGAAACAGCTGACCGAGAATGGATCGTGAATGCAGGCGCCGACGGTGAGAGTGCGATCATTGACTCCGGACCCTCCGGTACGTGGATTGGACTTGCAGCTCCCGATAACGGTCCGTTACTCGCGTTTGACGGGACCGGAGGAGGCGTGACCGGTATGCCACACAAGTGGCACTGGCAACTCGATGATGATAGGGGACTTCGACAGGTGGTCGTCGGTACCGACAGGAAAGGAGCCGTTGCCGTCACAACAACCGGCCCTGCAACACTTGTACTCTCGCGAGAAGGCAAGTCATTG
>CAZIIP010000180.1:0-7222 GCA_964539455.1 uncultured Rhodothermales bacterium | reverse complement strand
CACCGCACGCTCCCCGACGCTTTGATGTGTTCGGTCGTCCGGACTTCATCGAGCTCACGTGGGAGCCGAATGCGGGTGGCCCACCCATCACTGGATGGGAGCTGTACCGTACCAGCAAGTTTGACGACAACTTCCTGGATGCAAACGGTGACGGCCTGTTCGAGCTGGACGAGAACGGCGATATCATCACCGGCTACGAGTGTATTGCAGGCTGCCCGGGTACCCCGGAATTGCCGGCAAGCGCCAGGAGCTTTTCGGACGATACCGCCGGAAGGGGACAGGACTATTTCTACTATCTCGTAGCGGTCGGCGAAGACCAGTCGGTCGACCCGACAGGCTTCAACGGCACGCCGGACGGAGAGGCACTGAGAAGCTCCCGTTACCTGACCCAGTCGTTCCTGCCCACCAATCTGAAACGCCCACCTTACGGCGAAACAGGCACGGTGGCGGATGCACGGGTGGTTCCAAATCCGGTAAACCTGGGTTCGGACGAGTCGGTGCGTTTCTCGCGTGAGGACCGCGTTGCGTTCTTCAATATCCCGGGAAATAGCACCATCAAGATCTTCACCGAGATCGGCGAACTGGTGCACGTGATCGAGCATACGGACGGCTCCGGTGACGAAACCTGGAACCTGACCACGGAAGCCCGACAGCTCCTCGTCAGCGGTATTTATATCGCGGTAATCGAGGACCTGGATAAGGGAGATACCGCTACGGTCAAATTCACGGTCATCCGATAAGAATGGCGGCCGCAAGCCCTCCCGATCGCTATCGGGAGGGCACAGGCCGCAAGTCAAAAGAACGAACAGCGCATGGTTCACATGACAACACGTTTTGGACAAGCGGCCACGGTCATCCAAATACCTGGTATAACCATGAAAAAAATCATCTGCACACAGGGGCTCGCCGTTCTGCTCGCCGTTGCGCTCTCTGCGGCCGCTTTCGGTCAGGAATTGCCTGATCCAAACGCGGACGTTGAGACGGAAAAGCTGGCACAAACGAGTATGAAGTTCCTGGTGACTTCGGTTGACGCACGCTCTACCGCGCTCGGAGGAGCGGTTACGGCCGAATTCTACGGGAACTCTACGTCCCAGTTTTATAACCCCGCGAGTATGGCCGGAATGGAAGGCAATTTTCATGTCGGCGTCTCGCAGCTACAATTCATCACCGACATCAACTACAACGTGGCCGCCCTGGCGTTCAGACCGAGCGGGGGCAACTACGGCGTTTTCGGCGTCTCCGTGCTGGCGGTCGACTATGGTGACTTCCTCGGAACCATTCGTGCAAACAACGAAGCCGGTTTCGTCGATACGGGCACCTATAGCCCGACAGCCATGTCGGTCGGCGTCGGCTACGCACGCTCCTTTACCGATCGCTTCTCAGCGGGCGGTAACGTGAAGTATGTGTTCCAGGACATTGGCGACGGTTTTGCGATTACCCAGGACTTCGATCAGCAGTCCGGTACGAGCTTTACGGAAAGTGCCGTTACCTCCACACTGGACTACTCGAAGGCTACAGTCGCCTTTGACTTCGGAGTCGTTTACCAGACGGGCTTCAGGAGCCTCACCATTGCGATGGCGGCGCGCAACTTCGCCCGCGAGTTGATTTATGTGCGTGAGCGGTTCGAACTGCCGCTGATATTCCAAATCGGCGCGCAGATGAACCTGCTGGATCTGGCCAACATGGATCCGGATATGCACCAACTGGTGGCCCACGTCGACGCCCAGCGTCCACGTGACTTCAACGAGCACGTAAAGTTCGGACTGGAGTATAGCTTTGCAGGGATCCTGTATCTCCGCGGCGGCTATGAGAACATCGTGAGCGAGGAGCAGGGCTTCTCCGCCGGCGGTGGTCTCCACTACGACATGTCCAACCTTCGTCTGGGAGCGGACTACGCCTATACGGACTTCGGCCTCTTCGGGGATGTCCATCGCGTAGGTGTTCAGATCGGCTTCTAATGGAAGCGGATTAGTAACTCCTGAGAGGAGAAATAGGAAAAGGCCCGTCCCGGGTAAAAACGGGATGGGCCTTTTTTTCTGTGACGGCAATTGTTGCAGGAACATTGCCGGGGCTCAGCGGAAGGAGATGGCGTCGAATGATCTATCGACGGTAGGAAAACCTCAACCCATTCACACAGCAAATCCCCACATCCTTCACGCGCAGTAGTAAGCGCCTGCGGAACTTTGATCACGGGTTTTGTTTCGAACATCCACGCAAAATGAAGGCGCTGGACGCAGACAGATCAAGACGGAGACCGAGATTTCTTATGCGAGTGGGAGTGAATTATTCTGCCTTTGCGGCGGCACTGATAGCGGTCGTTTTTTCGCATGGTTGCGGTGAATCGTCCGGGACACCGGCTGCACGGGAGCCTGATTACGAGATCATATTCACGGACGTTTCCGATGAAGCCGGCGTATCGGGTGCCTACCACGAGAACGGTGCCGGAGGGCGGAAATACTATCCTGAGATGATGGGCTCGGGCGGCGGCTTTGTCGACTATAACAGCGACGGATGGATCGACATCCTGCTCATGGGAGGAGGCGCATGGGAAGAGCCGGCGGGTTCGATCCCGCAATCGCTATGGCTTTATCGCAATAATCAGGACGGTACGTTTACCGATGTGACGGAAGAGGCAGGACTGCTCGATGTGGACAAGTATACCATCGGGATGGGTGCCGCCGATTATGACAATGACGGCGACGAAGACCTGGTCATTACGACACTTACAGAAAATCTGTTTTTCCGGAATGACGGTGGCCGGTATGTGGACATCACGGCGCAATCCGGAATCTCAAGCGAGATCATGTGGAGTTCCTCCGTCTTGTTTTTCGATGCCGACCTGGACGGATGGCTCGACCTGTATATTGCCAACTACGCAGATTGGACGCCGGAAACCGATCACTGGTGTCCAAAAAACTCGGACATCAAACTCTACTGCATCCCCGCCGACTACGAAGGTGTCGCCAGCCGGTTTTATCGAAATAACGGAGACGGTACGTTCACTGACCGGAGCTACGAAGACGGATTTTTGCCTGCTCTGGGCAAGTCACTCGGAGTGGTTGAAATGGACTATAACAATGACGGCTGGTCCGACCTTGCCGTGTCGAACGACGGCGAAGGTGATCTCCTGTACGAAAACAATCAGGACGGCACCTTCACCGAGCGTGGTATCGTGTCAGGCTTCGCCTTTTCCGAGCACGGAGAAGCACGGGCCGGCATGGGGATCGATGCAGGGGTCGTCGACACTACGGGTGAGGTGTCCATCTTCATAGGGCATTTTTCCGAAGAAACCGTTGGGGTTTTCAGGCACCGGGGTAACGGCTTGTTTGAAGACCGGTCGTCTACGTCACGGATCGGTCATGCAAGCTTGATGAAGCTGACATTCGGTGTTTTCCTCTTCGACGTCGAATATGACGGGGACCAGGACCTCTTCGCATGCAATGGGCACGTGCAACCGGACAGATTAACAGGCGGTAGCCACATCAAATTCAAGCAACCGGTACAGCTATATCTAAACGACGGCTATGGGCAGTTCACTGAGCATGATGAGCAAACCGGTGTCTGGGGGATGGGCCTGGTGTCGCGTGCGGGCGCATACGGCGACTACGACCACGACGGCGATCTGGATATTTTTGTCTCGCAGAATGACGGTCCAATGCACTTGTGGAGAAATGACAGCAAAACCGGCCACTTCCTCCGCGTCCGTCTTGAGGGCACGACAGGCAACCGGGAGGCGCTGGGGGCCAGGATCCGTACGCTCGCCGGTGGTCGCCGGCGAGAGCGGCGCATTCGAACGGGATCATCCTACCTCTCACAATTCGAAAAAGTGGCGTCTTTCGGTCTCGGCGCTGCACAAGTCGTGGACTCACTCATCGTCTCCTGGCCCGGCGGGCGTGTGGATCGGTTCGGACAAATTCAAGCCGACAAGGAAGTCTTTATCGTCGAAGGGGAGCCCGGCTATACCGAGACGCCGCTGGTAAATCGGAGTGAACCGGGCAATGCCGAAGATGTCTAGTCGGGCGATGACATTGATGCGGGTGATGCTTCCCCTCGCCGCATGGGGAGGGTGGTTGTTGGCCTGCGGTTGTAGTGGTGGGGGGCAGGAAGGAAATGCGTCCGCTGGACCTGAAGGTGCGCCATCCGGAGGAAACATCGTTTTTGTCGATGTAACGGAAGAAGCCGGTCTCGGTGATTTCAGGACCTATACCGGGGGGTTCGGCGAATCGTGGGCCCCGGAGATCAATACCGGCAGCGGTGGCTGGACGGATTACGACGGTGACGGCCGGCCGGACCTCATGCTCATACCCGGAGGCGTTTTTCGAACGAGAGAGGCATTTGAGGACTCACTTGTCGATTTGCCCGCCATTCAGTTGTTCAGAAACAAAGGCGACGGAACCTTCGAGGAGACGACCGCAGACATGGGTCTGGACGAATACCATACGTATGGATACGGAATCACCGCCGGCGACTATGACAATGACGGCGATGACGACATCTTTCTATCGTCTCTGTACGAAAATATGCTCTTCCGAAACGACGGGGATCGTTTTACGGAAGTAGGTGTGGAGGCAGGACTGGCCGATCACAATGCATGGAGCGAGTCGACCATGTTTTTCGACGCCGACATGGACGGATTCATCGACCTTTATGTCGTGAACTACATCGTGTGGTCGCCTGAAGGTGATCTGGTATGCACGATCAACGGACAAAAGGGTTATTGTACGCCCCAGCGGTACCCGGGGATAAGGGGAAGGTACTACCACAACAATGGTGACGGGACCTTTACGCACAGGAGTGAGGAGGCGGGTTTTTGGAGTGGCATTCCGGAGGACGAAGACAAGTCGTTGGGCGTTGCTTCCATGGACTATAACCGCGACGGATGGCCCGATGTGATGGTGACCAATGACACGGAGCGAGACCAATTGTTTGAAAATCAGGGGGACGGCACATTTGAAGAGCGCTCCATACAGGCGGGGGTGGCATACAATATCCACGGAATCCCGCGGGCCGGTATGGGAATCGATACCGGTGTGCTCGATGAAAGTGGGGAAATCTCCATTGTGGTCGCGCATTTTACCGACGAAACGTTCGGCATCTTCCGTCATACAGGTAATGGGGTGTTTGTCGACCGCGCATCGGCTTCGCGGGTCGGCAGGCACACGTTGATGACGTTGACGTTCGGACTGGCGCTCATAGATATTGAACGCGACGGTGATCTGGATATCTTTACGTCGAACGGACACGTGCAGACCATGATACACCTGGCATTGGACGGCGTGACATTTGCCATGGAGCCGCAGATTTTTCTCAACAAGGGTGACGGGACATTCGACCACTACGAACAGAAAACCGGCGATCTGACAAATAAGTTGGTCGGTCGCGCCATCGCCTATGCCGACTATGACCGCGATGGTGACCTCGACGTATTGATCGTCGAGAACGGCGGCCCGGCACACCTTTACCGAAACGATACACCCGGCGGCAATTACTTCCGCGTCAAATTGGAAGGCACGAAGCATAACCGCAGCGGGATTGATGCACGCATCACAATTTCGGCGGATGGCCGGCGCCAGGAGCGCCGGATAAAGTGTGGATCCAGCTATCTTGCGCAGCATGAAAAGGTCGGCACATTTGGGATGGCGGATGCGGTTACCGTTGATACCCTCTGGGTACACTGGGGGGGGGACACGATCGAAACGTTTTTTGACATCCCCGCCAATCAGGAAGTATATATCAAGGAAGGAACGGGTGTCGTCGAACCATTCAATCGCTAGCAACCGTACGAGGACCAATGACGAAGCAACGTGCAGTCACGCTTATTCTCTTTTCGCTGCTACCGGCTGCCTGCAGCAACAGCGAATCGCCGACGGTAACGGAAAAGCTGCGGGAGAATCTCGATCCGAAGGTTGGCGCCTTCATTGTAGAGGCCCAGCGTGCCTTCGAGCGCGGATCGTACGCCATGGCACTCGACTTTACCGACAGCGCCGAGGTATATGCCCCGGAACTCGCCGATTTGCACTATATCCGGGCCTTGGTCTATCAGGAAAAGCGTGATCCCAGAACCGCACAGTTCGCCTATGAACGCGTGCTGGAACTGGATCCCCGGTATCCGGGAGCACGCTTTGGTTTGGGATTAATCGCCTTCCGCGGAAGCCAGTTGCGTGAGGCGGAGAAATACTACAACGAGGAACTGGAATACAATGAAGCCTCGGCGGTCTATCATGAGCTAGGCCGCACCTATGCGAAACTGGCCGTGCATGACAGTGCGGAGGTCGCCTATCACAAGGCCATCGAATTGGACAGCACGAATTCGACCGCCATGATGTGGCTCGGGCAGCTGTACGAGGAATTGGGCGATTTTGAGAAAGCGCTCGAATGGACGCGTAAAGGGCTCGAAATTCAACCCGACAATACAAATTATCAGTACATCCTCGGATCGCAGCTCCAGCGATCGGGAAAGAGCGAGGAGGCGCTCGACGTATTGCTTCCTATGGCGGGGGACGAGCCTTTGCACCAGGGCATTCAGTTCAATACCGCGCAGGCCCTCATGGCAATGGGACGCGAGGATGAGGCGCAGACGTACTTCACCCAGGCCGACACGGCCCAGCAATTCCGTCAGCGCCTCAATGATGCCGGTGACGCGGTTAACGCCGAACCGAACAACATAGAAGTTTGGTTGGAGCTGGCGCGGTTGCGTCGGATGTCCGGAGATTTCAGTGGGGCCATCGATGCATACAAGGTGGCGGTATCGCTCGAACCGTTTAACATGTACCTGCAGAGCAATTTGGCAAACCTGATGGTGGAAAGCGGAGACTACGACTCGGGCATACGCCGCTACCGGGCCATCGTGCGATACGATTCTACGCTCACCGACGTCTGGATGAACCTCGGTGTGGCATACGCAGACGTGGGTCGCGCCGATCTGGCCAGGCGGGCCTGGGAAGAGGTGTTGCGGCAAAAACCCGGCGAGCAACGCGCAAAATCCTTCCTGGCTCAACTGGAAGACGATCCCTCCTAGACAGGGATCCGGTCGCAGTGACAGGTGACCGGCGCGGGGATCGATTGCGTAAGGTTCATCTCGCGCAGCCTTGCGATGCGCGCAGCAGCACAACGCGGGCATGCCGCGAATCCCTCGATATCCCAGAGGTCTACCAGCACGACGCCCTTGTCTGCCTGGTGACAGCGCCCGGCCGCCTCGTCGATTTGCTTCAAAGTCGGCGGA
>CAZIIP010000179.1:0-7231 GCA_964539455.1 uncultured Rhodothermales bacterium | reverse complement strand
TCCAGGAAGTGCACCTTCGCGGACAGCGCGTATGCGCGGGCACGCTGTTCGAGATCCTTTTTGAGCGGGCCGTCTCCCAGAAACACGAGATGCGCGCCTTGGACTGATCGAAATGCTTCCAGGAGCACATCACACCCGCGATCCTTTTGAATCTTGCCCTGGTGCAGTACGACGATCGCATCGGGTGGCAATCCGGGGATGTGACGCAGATGGCCGGAGCGGACTACGCGTAGTTTCGCCGGTACGTTCAGGATGACCGTCGGAGGTGAAATATTGTACGTCCGTTCCAGGTGCCGGGCGATCGAGGCGCTCACGGTAAACACGAGATCAACCCTGGGGAGGTATCTCAGTTGAACCAGGTGCCAGAAAAGTCGGACCCATGGTCGACCCGAGACGGCGGCAACGTGTGTATAGAGTTCTCTGGAATCGAACACGAGCCGGGCACCCGTCTCCCGTGCCCGTCTTGCGAGTGACGGCAAGACGTACAGGTCACTTGCATGGAACACGTCCGCCTCGAGTGCGGCGGTCCGGTTGGTCATTCGGCGGTGCAACGCCCGGAAAAAGCCAACGCCGCCTCCCCGGGGGCGAGGCACATCGATCCACTCCCAGTCCGATTGATCGAATGGATCCGCGTACGCCCGGTCCAGGCCGCAGATGGTCAGTCTGCAACCGAGCTGCTTGAAACACTCCAGTTGGCGAAGGGCGCGGGAATTGCGCGTGACATCGCCGGTAAGCGCAAATACAATATGCGGTCGATTCCCCTCTATCCGGCTCATGAGCGGATGAATCGGTAAAAAAATCCCTTTCGCAACCTCCTTCCTGAAACAAAGTTCGTGATTATCCGGTCATTCTCCATAACTTATTTATTTGTCAGATCGTTTGAGGACCCTCCGTTAAGTTTCCGACCTGATGAATCGGCGTCTAATACTACCTGGAATTGCGTTGCTTACAACCGGCATTGCGCTGGGCATCATTCTCATGCATTATCTGAATGCGCCCGGTGAGTCGGTACAGCAGCAAGAAGGCCGGATTGTGAAATCGATTCAGGTAGGTGCTTCCCCGTCCGCGCTACGGGTGGATCCCGGCGATGCACTGGGAATCAACGAGGTTTTCAAACAGGTAGCGCGCGAAGTCACTCCGACGGTTGTGGCGATTTATGCCTCGCAGTCGCGGGGATCGATCGGCCAGGGTGAGGATGGGGGACTTTTCGATCGTTTCCCGCGGCGTCCGCAGATCGCGAGCGCAGGAAGCGGCGTGGTCATAAGTGAGGAAGGATACCTGGTCACGAACAGCCATGTGGTTGACCAGGCCGAATCGATCCGGGTCGTCTTTGCCGACAAGCGGGAGGTGGAGGCCGAACTGGTCGGACAGGATCCGACCACGGATCTGGCGGTGCTCAGGGTGAATGCGGATGACTTGCCCGTGGCCTTACTGGGGGACTCGGACGATCTCGAGGTTGGAGAGTGGGTGCTGGCTGTCGGCAATCCCTACCACCTGAGTTCGACGGTAACACAGGGAATCGTTAGTGCTATCGGCCGGCAGGTGGACATCATTGCCGGACAATTGGGCATTGAAGATTTTATTCAAACCGACGCTGCCATCAATCCGGGGAATTCCGGGGGTGCGCTCGTTGATCTGCAGGGTCGGCTTGTGGGGATCAATACGGCGATCGCCAGTGAACGCGGCGGCTATGAGGGCTACGGATTTGCAGTCCCCGTCAATCTCGTGACGCACATTGTGCAGGAGCTTATTGCCTACGGTGAAGTACAGCGTGGATTTTTAGGCATACAAATGGTGGCGGTTACCGCAGACAATTACCGGGCTGCGGGACTGGAGGAAATTACGGGGGTACTGATTGACAACGTGCTGAGTGAGGGCCCGGCAGGGCGTGCCGGCCTGTTAGAAGGAGACATCATTCTTGCGATAGACGGATTTGACGTAAGGGAACCGAATCAACTGCGCAGCCGATTGGCTCGTTACCGTCCAGGAGACACCATTGAACTGGATATCAAGCGCCGGGAAGACCGAAAAACCGTTCTGGTGTCCCTTATGGGACAAAACGAGGAATTGATCAGCCGGTGGCTCAATCCAAACTTCGTCGAACCGGTACCCGAGCTTCCGGAAGACGCACCCGCTATCGATCCCGGCCCGGGCTCACCGTTCAGGGTAATGGACGAATGGGGCGTCGTGCTGCGCGATCTATCAGAGGAGCGCAACGTTTTGTTCGGAGTTGAATATGGCGCATATATCGCCCACGTGCAGAAGGATGGGCAGGCTCACATCGACAGACTTCCTCGGGGCGTGGTGCTGCTTGAAATTGACGGAGAGCCGGTCGCTTCAGCCGACGACGCCGCGACGCTTTTCGATCTGGCCTACTCCGACGAACAACAATCGGTATTGATCACCGTTTTACGCCGGAATGGGATAAAGGCATTTTACGAAGTCACCGTTCCGTCGATGGACGAGCCTGCGCGATAGCAACACACTGCAGCATTCGCGGCGCAGCACCTTAGCCTGAGCACACAGCATGCTACGATATTTGACCGCGGGAGAGTCTCACGGGGAAGCACTTATCGGGATAGTCGAGGGTATGCCCGCGGGCACACCCGTGACTGCCGGCTATATCGACCGGCAACTCGCGCGGCGTTGGCAGGGATACGGCAGGGGAGGCCGCGCGAAATTTGAGCAGGATGCCGTGCATATTTATTCAGGGGTCCGGTTCTCGAAATCGATAGGGAGCCCGATAGCGCTCCGCGTGGACAACGCCGCGTTCAAGCGCGACAAGTCCGGTTGGCCTGCAGTAATGAGCACATCGGGGACGGGTGAAGGCGTAGATCCGGTTACGCTGCCGCGTCCGGGCCATGCGGACCTGGTGGGCCTCCAAAAATACGGATTTGATGATCTGCGTCCAGTGATTGAACGCTCGAGTGCGCGCGAGACGGCCGTACGAGTGGCGTGCTGCTCGGTGGCACGACAATTTCTCGCGGAACTGGGAATTGAAGTAGGGAGCCACGTTGTCCGGATCGGAGAAGCGGGCTATGCGGGACCGGAAGACTGGCACGAACGCATCTCTGAGCTTGCCGACGAGGGGGCGGAAATGATCAACGCGCATGCCGATGAAAGCGAGGTGCGGATGCTCGACGGAGCGCTCACGAACGCCTGCATCGACCATATCCGCGAGACGAAGGAAAGAGGCGATTCGCTCGGCGGAATATACGAGGTCGTGGTTACCGGCGTACCGGCCGGGCTGGGGTCGTATGCGCAATGGGATAGAAGGCTCGATGCCCGGCTCGGGATGGCCGTTCTGTCCATTCAGGGGCAGAAAGCGGTAGAAATCGGAGACGGCGTGGCAAATGTGCGCAGGCCCGGCTCGAAGGTACATGACGAAATCGTTCGTGCCGGCAAAGGCTATCGACGCGCGACGAACCGTGCAGGAGGTGTCGAGGGGGGTATATCGAATGGAATGCCGATTGTCGTCCGTGGATACATGAAGCCGATTCCTACGTTGATCAAACCACTGGGCACCGTCGATATTCGGACCGGACAGGCCCAACCTACACGTTACGAAAGGAGTGACGTCACCAGTGTTCCGGCTGCAAGTACGGTTGCCGAATCGGTGATCGCATTTGCCATCGCGGAAGCCATTCTGGAAACCTACGGGGGGGACAGCTTGAAGGTCATCCGGACGCGATTCGAGGCGGGCTGAAGAACGATTGCCCCTTCTCAAGTGTGACGAAGGGCGTCGAACGGCTGAATTCTCTCGGCGCGGCGGGCGGGAAAGTATCCTGCAAGCAAGGAAACGAGGATTGTGACGGCGATAATGCCACTCACGAGGTAAGACGGATAGTGAAACAGGTCGAGACCCGCAATTCCGAGTCGCCTGAGGTAGATCCCTGCCACCGCATTCATACCCCGCGTGAGTCCGTAGCCGAAGAGGAGCCCGACGGTCATCCCCAGGCACCCGATGATCATACTTTCAGCAAGAAACAGCCGCTGGGTGTCGGTTTCATCCCCTCCAACCGCCTTCACAATTCCGATCGTGACACCGTTCAGCGCCTCAACCCGTTATCCCCGATGGTACACCACCGGCTGAGGCGATCTGTGCGAATGTACGGTTCGTCCATCGGCAACGGTTGCAGGCAATTGGGTGAATATGATGCAGAGCGACTGGAGTCCAATAAGGTTGCCGCCTGGATATGATCGAATCAAAAGTCATTTATGCAACGTTTCCATAAGTCCATCCCGTATCGGTTCGGGTGGATAAAACTGGTGGACAAGTCGTGAATTCCGTTCGTCAAAAACTGATGGGTCTGCTGTCTGAACGCATTCTGGTAATGGACGGCGCGATGGGTACGATGATTCAGGCGTTCGAATTTGAAGAGTCTGAATTTCGGGGAGAACGTTTCCGTGATCTGCCGGGCGCGCTGAAGGGATGTAACGAGGTACTCAACCTGACGCAGGCGGAGGCCGTAGCTGAAATTCACGATCGGTTTCTGGCCGCGGGTGCCGATGTCATCGAGACCAATACCTTTGGGGCAAATCCCCAGTCACTCGAGGATTTCGGTTTATCTGATCTGACGGAGGAAGTCAATGTGGCCGCTGCGCGTGTGGCGCGCACGCAGGCAGACCGATGGACGGAGCGGACGCCCGAGCGTCCCCGGTTTGTCGCAGGTGCGGTCGGACCTACGAACCGCTCGCTTTCGGTCTCACCCGATGTGAACGATCCGGGTGCCCGCTCCGTGACATTCGACGAGCTCTCGGACGGTTACAATCGGCAGATGCGCGGATTGCTCGACGGGGGCGTCGATTTTATGCTGCTCGAGACGGTATTCGACACGCTCAATGCGAAAGCCGCTATTATGGCCGTTCACCGTCTGCGGAGCGAAAGAAACGTCTCCATTCCGGTGATGATTTCGGGGACGGTGGTCGATCGAAGCGGTCGGACGCTCTCCGGTCAAACGCCGCATGCCTTCTGGATATCGGTGCAACAGGTCCCGGACCTCATTGCCGTGGGACTGAATTGTGCACTCGGATCCGGTATGATGCGGCCGTTCATCGAGGAACTTGCGCGTGCCGCGACGGTGCCGGTAAGCCTGTATCCGAACGCAGGATTGCCGAACGAACTCGGCGGATATGATGAGACGGCCGCCTTCATGTCCCGTCACCTGAAGTCATACATCGATGAAGGATGGGTAAACATCATCGGAGGATGTTGCGGAACGACGCCGGAACATATCGAGGCGTTTGCCGATGTCGCCGCTACCGGCAGACCGCGTTCGTTCGGAAACAAGCCGTCATATACCGAGCTGAGCGGCCTCGAACCGCTCCTTGTCAGGCCCGAGACCGGTTTTGTCAATATCGGTGAACGGACCAACGTTGCGGGCAGTAGACGGTTTGCCCGGTTCATCCGTGAGGAGGCATATGAAGAAGCACTCGGTGTTGCCCGCCGGCAGGTGGAGAACGGCGCCCAGATCATCGATGTGAACATGGATGATGCGATGCTCGATTCTGAGGCTGCCATGACGCATTTCATGCGTCTTATAGCTGCGGAACCCGACATCGCCCGCGTCCCGGTCATGATCGATTCCTCGAACTGGTCGGTGATTGAAGCCGGGCTCAAGAATCTGCAGGGAAAAGGCATCGTCAACTCGATCAGCCTGAAAGAAGGGGAAGCCGCATTCAGGAGCCAAGCGGCAAAGATACGCCAATACGGTGCGGCGGCAGTGGTGATGGCTTTCGACGAGGAAGGACAGGCGGAGACCTTCGAGCGTCGCATTTCCATTTGCGAACGTGCCTATCACATTCTGATTGATGAGATCGGCTTCGAGGCCGAGGATATCATATTCGATCCCAACGTCTTTGCCGTGGCGACCGGCATCTCTGAACATGCCACCTATGCGGCTGACTTCATCGAAGCCACCCGATGGATCAAGGCATCATTGCCCGGCGCTCTTGTCAGCGGCGGTATCAGCAACGTCTCGTTCTCTTTCCGGGGCAACAATCCGCTAAGAGAAGCCATGCACGCTGCGTTTCTTTATCACGCCATCAAGGCGGGTCTGGACATGGCCATTGTAAATGCGGGTCAGTTGGCCATCTACGAGGAGATCGATTCGCCGCTACTGGAGCGAATCGAGGACGTCTTGTTCAACCGGCGCGCGGATGCTACTGAACGACTGGTCGATTTCGCCCAACGTTTGAGAAGTGACCCGGAATCGGAACGAGTGCAGGATGCCGAATGGCGAAAACTTCCGGTAAGGGAGCGGCTCCGCTACGCACTGGTGAAAGGTATTGCCATCCACGTAGAGGAGGACGCCGAGGCGGCACGGGTGGAATCAGGTTCCCCCATCGGAGTGGTGGAGGGTCCGCTGATGGACGGGATGAATAAGGTGGGAGACTTGTTCGGCGATGGGAAAATGTTCCTGCCCCAGGTGGTCAAGAGTGCGCGCGTCATGAAAAAGGCAGTGGCCTATCTTGTGCCCTATATCAAGGAAGAACAAGCGCTAAAAGGATACGATTCGACCGAAAAGCCGAAGGTGTTGCTGGCCACGGTAAAGGGCGATGTGCACGATATCGGAAAAAATATTGTAGGCGTCGTACTCGGATGCAATAATTACGATGTCATAGATCTGGGCGTGATGGTCCCGGCGGAACGAATCATTGAAGAGGCAAAAAAGAACGGTGTCCAGGCGGTTGGATTAAGCGGTTTGATCACACCGTCGCTGGAGGAGATGGCCCATGTTGCTCGTGAGATGGGACGTCAGAACTGCCGGATGCCCTTGCTTATCGGTGGTGCGACCACCTCCCCCGTTCACACGGCGCTCAAGATCGCTCCCGAATACGGATCGGTGACCGTGCACGTGGAGGATGCCTCCCGTTGTGTGCCCGTCGTGCGGCGCCTGGTGTCGACGGAATCTGCAGAAGAGGCGAAACGGGAAATCAAAGCCGAACAGGACCGGCTTCGGTCGCAATACCGGCGTCGGCACAAAAAAAGAACGATGCTTTCGCTGGCCGAAGCGCGTGCGCGGCGATTGCCGTTTGATAGAGCAAGTGCGGAAATCGTTCGGCCGGCCCAACCCGGTGTGCACTACGTGTCGATGCCCGACATCGGTTTGCTACGGCGCTACATCGACTGGACCCCGTTCTTTATGGTCTGGGAGCTCCGGGGGAAGTATCCCCGGATATTCGACAGGGAGGAGTTCGGTGAGCAGGCACGAAAGGTATTTGAAGAAGC
>CAZIIP010000178.1:0-7275 GCA_964539455.1 uncultured Rhodothermales bacterium | reverse complement strand
TCCAGAGACGATCCGGTATCGGCGCCTGACGCAAGCCAGACCGCATTTGACAACCGGCGGGCGTCCAGTGCGGGAATCGGCAGCCTTGCGCATGTCTTGTTGGGGGGCCCCGGTCAACCGGCCGGTTGGACCAAACGGTTGAAGCATTTTCCCCACTCCGCGTATGCCACGTACGACAAGACCGACGAACGCGCCTAATGTGCCACGACGAGCGTCCGGGCGGCGACACCATCGGTGGTCTGCAGCCGACAGATATACATTCCCGCAGGCCAGTGCGACGTTTCCACGGCAATTTGTTTTCGCCCCGCAGCCTGCAGACCTGCCATGGGTCTGGCCACAAAACGGCCCGTCAGATCCACGCATGTCAGTTCAGCGCGTCCGGCCTCGGGCAATTCGATCGGCAACCGTGCGACATCGTGAACGGGATTCGGGTAAAACGCTCCCAGTTCAAACGATAAATTGCCCGGGCCGTCGTCCTCAATCGCTACCGCCGTGGTGTCAATGACGGAGAATGGGGCCGACAAGGCGGGATCGAGAGCGTCATCCGTGCTGCTCGAAATGCGGACCACGTAGCCGGGTCCTGCCGCATGTGCCAGGTCGACCTCCCATCTGAACGCACCATCGCTTTCCGTAGTGGCAAGCGTGTCCAGTGCGACATTATCGCGAAGCAGTTCAATATGAACCTGCTCCCGGATGTTGTCCGACCAGCGAATATGGTATTCGAGACCACGCTGCCAGACGTCCCCGTCCGTTGGCCGATCGACGGTCAAAAAAGGCGCGACGGTCGTAAAGCTCCACGGATCCGACCATGGCCCGATACCCGCTTCGTTGGTGCTGCGCACCCGCCAGTGGTATGTCGTTGATTCGGCAGGTTCGTCCATCTCGAATTTCGTCTCGGTCAGTTGCTCTTGGTCTACCACCGGTGACGCAAATGCCGTATCGGTCGCGATTTGAAGATCGTATGACGTGGCGAAACCCCGGGGCGTCCACGACAGCGACACCGGAAGCTCCCGGTTGACCGTCCCCGAGTCCGATGGAGCAATCAGGATAGGAGCGGCACGGACGTCCTGAATGTCCGGGATCGCCAGGATATATTCGCCAAACGTGGTCGTCTGAGCGACGAGACGATTGGTCGCCGCATTATATGCGCTCGGCAGCGGCAGGAAATAGCCCTGGTCCTCGAACTCCCGGAAATAGATGGTCGTGCTGTTCGGATCGTCGATATTCCACAAATCCACATCGAATTCTATCGATCCTTCAATTCCACTTAGTGCGAACTGATCGAGCACCACCCGCCGGGGCAATACACGCGGTGCCTTGCCTCCGAATTGCGGTTTCAGGGGTGCGTGATTGTAAGTCCTGGCAATCAGTTCGTTATAGCCGCCGCCGGACAAATCGGTCAGGTTGAATGAGATCCCGGTCTCCACGGTGTCACCGGACGCGAAGAAATAGCGCGATCCCGGTGCTACCTCGGGCAGCACCACCTCGGCGGCCGGCGCCCCTCCTTCAAACGGAAACCGGAAAGCACGATAGCTCTCTACATCCGGATTGGTGAAAGTCAGCTCGAATACCTTGCTTCCGGATGCATCGACTTCCGTCATCGCCGGAACCGGATCGCCGGAGGCGCCGCCCCAACCGATCACGGTATTGCCGTTGGGCAATCGCTGGGCATTACCGCGGTGCCAGGCCGCAATGGGCGATTCCGGTTCGTAGCTCCAGACCAATGCCGCCGTAAGGGCCTCCTCATCCAGGCTGAACTCATGCACACGCGACGTCGAGCCGGATCTGCGGCTTCCATTGTCGTAGACCAGCACGTTGCCGGAAGGCAACCGGTGGAAGTGGTGCCCGGCGACCCGCGAACTTCCCTCTTCCTGACTGAGATTGTCGAACGTGAACTCGTTGTAGTTGCCGCCGAGATTCCAGATGACCTCTCCCGTGGACCTGCTGATCTTCATTACGTGTCGAGGAGTCGCCAAAAAGATATGGCCGTCGTCGTCCAGATTGATCGTGTTGAGATGAAAGGCACTCACTATTGGCCCTCCAGCCCGGCGTTCGTTGAACGAATAGGTCTCAATGTCGTAGTGATCCCACGTGCGCCACTGGAAGATGACATTCTTGTCCATATCGAGCTCCTGCACGACACCTCCGGAAACGAGGGCGTCAGGCTGTCCGCCGTCGACGAGGAGGCTCATGTCAACGGGTGTCAGATAGTACCCGAAGAGCAAGTAGTGGCCGTTGGGAAGGATCTGGAAATCGTGTGCTTCGGCTACATATCCATTGCCCATCTGCACACTATCGGACACCGTCAGCGTCTCGTCCATAATCTTGTGAACCACGTTTCCGCCGCCCGTATACGAGTGGTGCTCGAAAAAGTGGGCGTAGGAAAGCCGGCCGTCAGGCTGTCGCTTGAAATCGTAGGCGTAATCATCCTCCAGTTCCTCTGCAAAAAACGGCGTACCGTCGTTGTTGAGCATCATCAGGTAGTAGCCCACGTCTTCCGCCTCGCTTGCCACCGCCATATATATATAGCCTTCGCCGACGGCTGCACTGTCGTAGACGACCGTCTCGATCCCCGGAAAGCGCTCCGGCAGATCCTCCGTTGACGTCTTGTTCGGGTGTCGCTCCGAACGTGGCGTGGGACGCAGTTCAGGCAGCAGGGCATACGGATTCAGCGGCCTATCCGCATCGACCACATCAAACGAAAAATAAACGCCGGGCAGATTGTCACCCGTTTGGGTCATGATTTCACCGGAAAGCGTAACCGTCACCCGCTCACCCGCGGCAAGGGGATGGTCGGGGTAAAACACGAGGGTTTTCTGATCGGAAGAGAGTACGAGCCGTCCGCTGATGCGCCCGGATTCCGATCCAACGACTTCGAGCTGCGACACGTCGGCAGCCGAGTGAGCCAGAAGCGCGCCGTGCCGGATAATGATGGTAGACTCTCGGGAATTTGCCCGCGAATCCGGCATCGGGGACACAAACTCGGGTTCTGCCGTCTGTGCGTGAAGAACGGCAGGAAAGATCAGCAGGACAAATAAAATCCGTTTCATGGGTCTGTTTGGTGCGTCTGCAGGACGTTTTCCGATCATTTAAGGTAGATCAATCTGTTCGTCCCGACATCAACGGTTCGAGATCCGGCCAAAGAGGCGGTGAGGCGGCCAAAGTATACTCCTGACGGAAGGGATTCAGGCCCGTACGAAAGGCTGTGCTGTCCGCCGGAAAAGAGACCCGCAGCCAGGAGATCCACCCGACGGCCGGCCGTGTCATAAACCTCCAGTGTCACCATTCCGGGCGCTTCAAGAGCAAAAGGTATGCGCGTCCGGGTCGAGAATGGATTGGGAAACGCCGGCAAGAGTGCCGTCGAGGCCACTTCAGGTGTGGAATCATCGGCGTCGGTAGCGGGTGCCAGGTCGATGAGTGAAACGTAATCGATGTACACGTCGATGTCGGACTTGCCGGCATTCAACACGATCCGGGCGCGGAAGTCGGTTGGATCCTCCATCGTAAAATCGTAGCTGTATCGCTCGTATGACGACGTCAGAAACGTGGGGCCGATTTTGCTGTAATTCTTCCAGGGTTCCTCGGCCTGTGCCACTTTCGCGTCGAAGAATCTTTTCGAATCCGCCTTGGCATCAAATTCGAACCGGTAAGAATGACCTTGTATCAGGGGTATATCCGGTTGCCTCATATGCACATGGTGAAAGGCCGTACCGCCCTGGACGATCTCGATGTGCGCTTCGCCGTCGTCGGTGTGAAGAGCGGCCTGCGCCCCCTCCCTCTCTTCGAATTCCCAGAATTCACTGCCGTCCAGAAAGCCGTTGTTTGCCACCATCTCCATCCCCCGCTCGACATACCGCACAAAAACGTGCTCTTCGTTGGAGAAGCCGCTCTCTCCACCTGTGGTGTCCACTGCCGTGACGCGGAAGAAGTAGTAGGTCCGATTGTCCAGCTCGGTCAGCACCACAAACGGCTCCTCGGTGGTGGCCATCAAGGTCGTGGGCGCCTCCGTCTTTCCGCCGTAGACGCGATAAAAGTCGACCGCTTCGTCGCCGAACTTGTTGAAGAGCAGGGCAACGTGCGTCGGATGGCTTTCGATGAGCAGATACGGCACGTCCGCCTTGCCCATCCAGTCGAATTTGAACGCCCGATAGGAATGCGCCGATTTCACGAAGTCCATCTCCAGCGCTTTCGAACCGTCGGGACGGATTTCGGTGACTTTGGGTAGCGAAGCGTCGGCGTAGTTAATCAGCGTGTTGCCGCCGGGCAGTCGCTGGGCGTTTCCCATCCATGAGGTATATCGCCGTGGGTCGTGGCGGTACTGCCAGACCAGCGTTGCCGTCATATTCACGGGATCGATGTCATACTCGACAGCGCGGGTCTCGGGTGGATCGTGCCCGTTGCCATTGTCAAAAACCGTATACCGGCTATCGCCCAGGGCCCTGATGTCGTGCTGGTTACGGAAGCCGTTGAACGGATCGTCGATGAAGGTGAACTGATTGCTTTTCCCGCTCAGCCGCCACATGATCTCGCCGGTTTCGCGGTTGATCTTGGTAACCTCGCTAAGATGGCGCGATGAAACCAGCACGTTACCGTCGTCATCGACCGACACCGCATTCATATGAGGAAACCGGATGTACCCGCCGGTCAGATCCTCGATCTCCAGATCACACACGTTAAAATGGTCTCTGGCCCGCCACTGAAACACCAGATCATTCTCAGGCGAGAAGCCCTGAATGGCCGTCTCCCTAAGCGTTGCTTTGCTGCGTGCGCCGATGCCCGGGCACAGTTCATCCATATTGGCCTCGTATTCCGTACGGCCGATCAGATAATAACTGCCGTCTTCGAGCATGGTCAGTTCGTGCTCGTCGGTCCAATACGGGTTTTCCGCCCGTAGTACGGCCGTTTCGGTGAAGGTGGAATCCAATGCGAGATAGGCGACGCCCCCGTATCCCGTCCGGACGACCATCGTCAGCAGACCGTTGGGTTGCAGCTTGAAATCCCGCCTCCGATCGATCGTTTTCAGGTACCAGACGGGCACGCCCGAATTATCCAGGATCATGTTGTATGGCGGCCCGCCCCAGTTATTCAGGAAAATGTAACCGGGAGCGGGATCGTCGCTGACCAGCACCTCCATGTGGGGAAAATCGGACGGGATCGAAATGCCGTTGAGTACGAGTGGCTCCAGACCCTCCTGCGTGTGTGAGGTATGTGACGGTTGCGATTTGCTCGCATCGGATTGGGTCTGTTGCCCGGTGGAGTAGGGTGATAGCAAAAAGACCGCCCAGACGGCGATCGCGACTCTTCTGCCCATGGCTGTATGCCCACATCGAGGTCTGCGTGACACACAGAATAGGTTGCCACGGCGGGTACTGCGGAGGAGCCTTGGTGAAAAAGGACACGCCGCTTCCCGGCGGGCGTCGGAACGATCGTGTGGATCGGGCGATGCCTGCGACAAGCGGCGCGCTGTGCGGCGTTGTTACGTTCAGGTCGAGCTAGATCGACACGCCGAAGAAGAGAAAGGAGCGCTCGTCATAAGGGTTGATCACATAACTGACGCTCAACGGCAACGAGAATTCGGTGGTAATCGGCAGGTCCCTGGAGGCACTCACGCCGATCACCAGCAAGCCGGCGCTTGTCGTGCCGTAAATGCTGGGTTCGTCGTCGCTGCCGGTTGGTGTTCCGCCCACGGTGAAGGTCAGCGACGCGCCGTCCACATCGAAGGTTTTTGCGGCTTCGATGTAGATGCTCGTGGCCGGGTCGTTATAGACGAAGGCGCCGGCGTAGAGATCGATGACGCCTGAGTATGAAACAAACGGCTCGACGTAGTGGGCACCTTTTCCTTCCGAATCAAAATTGAACAACTCCGATCCGTTGGGAAAGTGGTAGTCCGTAACGCCGAATGAAAGCGGTCCGGCGGCGACGCTGACATACAGGTCGAGTTCATCCGCACCGGACCCGTCGGCCGAAATAGAGTACGATGACCAGGCTCCCACTTCGACAGCCGAATATGTGTAACTCAGTGCCGGCTGGATCGAGAAAGAATCTCCGAAGTCGCTGCCTCTCCAGATATACCGGCTATAGAGATCAGCGCCCAGACCGATTTGTGCGCTTGCGGAAACGGATGAAAACAATGCGAGGACGAAGATGGTTGAAACGGCCGACGGCCAACTGCGCGTTTTCATATCATTGTGTTTGTTTTCCGGGTCCTGATGACCCTGTTTGTCAGGTGTAGTGCTTGTCGTTTATCCTGATTTGGGTGTCAGGGCTCGGACTCAGAGGCCGGGAACGTGGCAGCGTCCCCGGCCTTCTTTTTGTCCGTGACCTGATTAACCTACCAGGACTCCGCCGCTTCCGTTGCCCGCCGGTACAAATTCCGGATAGGCATTGGCGGCGTGTTCGTGCATGTCCAGTCCGTCCAGCTCCAGTTCTCCCTGCACACGGACCCCCATGAACTTCTTGACGAGAGAGAAGACCAGATAGGCGATGGGGAAGGTCCACAGGAACGCGGCGCCGATACCGATCAACTGGACGCCTATGGTCGCCAGGCTGAATCCTGCGCTGTCGAACAATCCGGCGGCGAGAGTGCCCCACGCGCCACAGACGCCGTGGACGGCTATTGCGCCGACCGGATCGTCCACAAATTTCTCGATCAGAATGGATGCATATACCACAATGATACCTGCGATGGCGCCTGTCAGAATGGCGAAGCCGGGTATGAGATTGGCACATCCTGCCGTAATGCCGACCAGTCCGGCCAGTACACCGTTGAGTGTCATCGAGGCATCGGGTTTACCATTTCTCAGCCATGTCACGATCATTGCCAGTGTGGCGCCCGCGCCTCCGGCAAGGAACGTGTTCAGTGCAATGAGCGCGATATCGGTGCTGCCCACGGTGGTCGATCCGGCATTAAATCCGAACCAGCCAAGCCATAGGATAAACACGCCGAGTGCGGCTTGCGGCAAGCTATGTCCGGGAATAAACCGCGGCTTTCCGTCGGGTGCATACTTGCCGGCCCTGGGACCAACCACAAACGCAGCGGCAAGGGCGGCCCAGCCCCCGATGGAATGGACGACGGTGGATCCGGCGAAGTCGATGAATCCCAATCCTTCGAGCCAGCCGGAGCCGTTGAACAAGCTTCCCCAGGCCCAGTGGCCGAATACGGGGTAGATCAAACCCGTGATGACGATCGAAAACACGAGGTAGGCCGTGAACTTGGTACGCTCGGCAACGGCGCCCGAGACGATCGTCGCGGCGGTTGCAGCGAACACCGCCTGA
>CAZIIP010000177.1:0-7353 GCA_964539455.1 uncultured Rhodothermales bacterium | reverse complement strand
CCGTAAAGATCGAGTTGTAGTACTTGCCTCCCGCGTTGTCGTCGATCGTCAAAGCAAAGTCGTTCGAAGTCAGGAACGACTGCTCCCCCGCGCCGATGTACGTCGCATTATAGATGACCGGGATCGCAAACGGCTCTCCCGTCTCCGGGTCGGTGCCGCCGTCGTGTTCACCCCCCGTTCCTGCATCGTCCGGACTCTGCACGCCGAACCAGAACTGGTTGTTACCCTGCCAACCCTCGTCGTAATCGAACATGTCGTCACCACAGAAGGCGGCAATCAGGTACTTCGTGTTGACCGTGCCGCCAAACCACTCGAAGCCGTCGTCCTGATTGGCAAAAACCTCCACATACTCGATCGTCGTGCCCCGTCCAACGGCACCCATTGACAAGCCATTGATCTCATTGTCCTGCCCGAAGATGGCTCCGCCGTAGCGTATGGAGACATAGCGGAAAACGCCCGAATTGTCATCGGGATCGTCCCCTCCGTAAAAGTTGCGCGGATCGTCCGGGGGAAGACCCTCAATGGCGTTTTCGCCGCCGCCAACGTTGATCGGGGCACGGCCCAGGATTAACACGCCACCCCAGGAGCCGCGGTCGTCGAGCGTGAGGTCGTTCGGGTCGTTGACGTCATCGTCCTCAGTAGTGAAAATGATCGGGTTCTCGCGCGTACCTTCGGCGAAAATCCGGCCGCCTCGTGATACCACAAGCGCCGATTCCTGATCACCGGTCGTGGGATCGGCGAGTCCCTTAATGACGGTCCCGGCCTCAATGGTCAGCGTCTCCCCGTCTTCAACATAAACGTAGCCGTCGAGCAGATAGGTGCTCTCCGATGACCAGAACGTGTCACCTGCCACGTCTGCATCCTTCACCGTAACGGTCTGGCTTAAGGCCAGTGCCGGGTAAAGCAGCATGACGAGCAAGATCGTAAAAATGCTTCTTCTCATTGGTTTGTTTGGTTCAGGTAGAATGATGGATGGTTGCGTGAGTGATTTGGCGACAACCTGCCGCTTTGTATTAGACCTCTACGGCGCAGGGCACGCGAGACATAATGCTGGATAATCGGTATTTGCAAAACTTGGTAACAGCAGGCCGACTTGCATGTACGGCGTATCAATGGCAGCCCTGAACGTGGTTCCGATCCGAGACGCCGTTTGGTGAACGCAGGAGACCCGCGCAAAGGCAAACCATAGAATGCACTGCATCAAATGTCGTATGAAAGGGAAAGCTTGACCGTGCGCCCGACGTCGTAGCGCCGCGACACAAATTCTGCCCCCTTGTATTGCTGCGATTCTATGAAATCGGCTCGCAACACATTGTCAACCGAGAGCCTCACGCTGAGAATGTCAAACACCCGCTGTCCAATCGACATGAACAGGTCGTTACGAGGCTGATCGAATATGTTAGGAGCCCCGCCCAGCGTCACTGAGGAAAGGCGCTCTCCATATCGATTAAACGAAATCGCGATGATTGTGGCCGAATCGTAGTTTTCATAGGTCAGTCCCAGATTAAGCACGTAGGGCGACTGTCCCTGAAACGGGCGTCTGTCGCCGATATCAAACCCTTCCGCAAGTTCGAGCTCCCTTTGAGGCACATCCACGTTTGACTGGATAAGTGCCAGATTCGCACTAACGGTCAAGTATCGTAACGGCTCGGCCAACCAGCCCATCGATTTGCGCACTTCGAACTCCATGCCATAGACCGTGGCATTGGGCACATTCACAAATGAGATTTGATTGTTGTTCGAGAGAAAGACCCTTTCGATGGGATTTTCGAATGCTTTGTAGAACCCGCTGACGGCGTAAATCTCACCTGGACGCGTAAACCATTCCCAGCGTACATCCAGATTGCTCACGAGCGTACGCTCCAAATTCGGGTTTCCGGAGAGCTCCGGGCCGCCGGCAAAACTGAATGACGTAAACGGCACAATCTCCCGAAATGTCGGCCGGGCCAGCGTGCGCGTGGCCGACGCCCGGAGGTTCATATTGTCTCTCAGTGACAAGATCAGATTTAACGAGGGCAGGACATCACTTTCCGAGATTTCGCCCGGTGCCTTCGTCGAATCCTGGCTGACCGTCTCGATGTCAGTAGTCTCATAGCGTAGCCCGCCAATGAAGCGCAGCCACCGGAACGGGGAGACGTCGACCATTCCATACAGGCCCACAACTATATGCGTGCCGTCGTAACTGTTTGCCGGACGCGAGCCTTCCTCGATGGTGTTGCCAAACGCATAGCGCCCGTTATTCTCTGCAAGAATGCCCACGGCTTCACTACTGAAAAAGGCTTCTATATCTCCTCCGAAGTCACTGAAATCCAGTGTATTATCTCTGTAGTTGAACTTACGCTCACGGAATGAGCGCTCCTTACTCAGATACGAGGCTCCGGTTTTGAAACGCACCGGGGAAACAAGCCCGAGGCTGATCGGAAACTCGAGGTTTAGATTGGCCTCCACGTTGTCCTCGAGCAGGTTGCGAAAGACACGTGACGGTGGCGTGGCGTTCGAAGAGCCCAGGTTGATGTCGTAAAGCGTAGAATCAGGCGTTCCATCCTTGTCAAGGTCTATTTCGACAAATTGGTCGAAAAAGAAGCGGAGGTCCGGCTCGTCCTGCCGCGTACTGGTCAGGGCCACATTCCAGTCGGCCCGCAGGTCACCCAACTCATGCAGATAATGTTCGCCACGACTCTGGTAGGAACTGACGGCGCGCTCTGTGTAGTGAAGCGAATAGGTCTCGAACTGTACCGGCGGCCGGGTATTCTTCGGATAGATGCCCACCTGGTGTCTACTGACCTGACCACCGTCCTGCGTTCGCAGCACATTGAAGCCCAACTCATGGTGCGGGTGGATCTTGTAGGTTAGGTTGCCGAGCAAGCCCCAGACCGCGCTCCTGCTTCCCATATTGTCATCGAAATCGTAGTTAATGAAGAGCGAGTCGGCACCAGGATCAGTGGCGGCAAACTGCGACGTCGATCCGTTCTGGTAGCCCCCATGTACAAGATCGTAAGTACCACTGACGACTACGCCGAGCGGCCGTCCGAAAAGCGGAAACTGATTGCCAAACGAAAGCGAATACCCCTGGTTCATTCCCGCCCTTCCCCGATGCGGCACCATGGAGTTGCTGAACGCTTGCGAGAAGTCGTTGAGCTTCTGCGCAAGCTCGGGATTGTTGCGAGCCTGGCTGGCACGTGGAATGTTCACATCGGGTTCATTCAGAATTTGGGGGATTGCACGTAGTCCATCGTCAAATCCCAACCAATCTGTGCTCCCCGACGGCCCTGTCAAGAAGTTGTCCGAAAGCGAAATATTGTCGTTGTACGAAAGAGAAGTGCTGAGTTTGAAAGTGAGAGCATCCGGAAACGTTTTGGTCGTGATGTTGATGCTACCGCCGGAAAAGCTGCCTGGCTGATCGGGCGTGAACGTCTTTGTCGCAACGATGTTATCAAGCAGGTTGGTCGGGAAAAGATCGAGTTGGGCTGAGTTTTGGTCCGGATCGGCACTGGGCAGGCTGGTGCCGTTCAACTGCGCGTTGCTGTATCGCCCACCCAACCCGCGGACGTAGACATACTTGCCGCCCACGACAGATGCACCTGTTACCTTGCTCATAGCGCTGGCGGCGTCGCCACTTCCGGATTGCGACATAGCCTCTGCGCTGATAGCGTCACTCACCGCAGCAGCTTTCTGGCGTGAACGCAGCAGCGATGCTTCCGTGTTGGTCACTGCGGTGGCTTCCACCACGATGCCTTCCATGGTCACCGACTCCGGCGTTAGCGTCATTTCGAGGCGCGTCACTTCATCTGCCACAACTGCTATATCTGTAACGGTGACAGCGTTATAACCGACATAGGAGAAGACAACGGTATGCTTACCGGAAGCGACTTTAGAAATGGTGAAACGCCCGTCAAGGTCGGTCGCTGCCCCAATCAAGGTGTTTTCAACGCGTACACTGGCACCGATAAGGGCTTCACCCGTCTCGGCATCAAAAAGTGCACCCGTGATTGAGCCCGTCTGGGCAAAGGTCGGAACGACACTATGCAGGGTGACCAGTAACGTGGCGATGAGCGTCTGCCCAAGGAATGAGAGTCGCATATACTAACAGAAATACTTTACGAGGAGAACGAATTTAGTCCCTGGTTACCGACTGGCTGCCCGAGGGTGGTAATAACCGTGGAATAGTACTGCGCCTCCATCCATCGACCATCATCGATGAATTACCGAAAGATTACCTTTGTACGTCTTCATTGTTACTATATAGTTACCCGGTGCGCGATGCTCTTCCATCCGCCGGGTCACCATCACGACTTGTTTCTTGTCAAAAATCGTTCTTTATTGTTTGATGTGCCGGTGCTCACGTTATTCCGTATAGTTTCCAGCGAATCGTTGCTCACTTCACGACACCGTTTCGTCCGGCACGATCAATTTCCAGTCAACCCGGGCACTTAACAATTACTCGCTATGTTACTCGCATACATTCTAAGATCACTTCGCAGGTTCAGCGTGATTTTTGCGGCATTCTGCCTGCTTGTACCGGCCGCGATCCCTACGCTGGCCCAGGTGGAAGTGACCGGCTTCAGCATACCGCATGGCACGGCGGCCGTATCGACCACGGCCGATTTGTCCATTACGTTCAACAAGCCGCTTGCCTCACTTGAAGATGTCGAACTCGAACTGCTCGATTTTCTTGCAGGTCTCGATCCGGACGCCTTCGATGACCTGGGTATCGGGGACATACCGGATGAGCCCGTTCCCGACGAATGTGCAACGCCACCGGCAGCGGCGTTGGTGGCGATCATTCCGGATTTTTGTCCGGACGCCGCCACTATTAGTGCAGACCGCAAAACGTTGACGATGTCCGGTCTCAATCTCGAGCCTGATGCCCGTCAGACGGTCATCGTTTTCCAGGCGGTCGCGGAAGATGGCTCCATTATGGAAGCGCCCGCGCTCATGGTCATGTCTACGGCCGCTACGCTTCCGCAGGGCTCGGTCTCGGGTACCATTTCTTCGCCCGCCGCCAAGGCGACGATCGACCCGAGCGGTACGATGGTGTTGCTGGTCCAACAAGAGGTTATCCAAGGTGTGGATGACGGCGAATCCGACCCGGAAGAGGGCGCTTTCCTCGGCATTGCCCAGGCCGGCGGCGGCTATTCCGTCGACTATATCCCGGACGGGAACTACTTCGCGCTTGCCACTGATCCGTTCGATGCGGTCGAAGGACTCGACGATACGGAGAGTGCACTAAAAGACATACCGCTCGGCGGCTATGACGGAGACGGTGACCGTATTCTGGACGTAGTCAGCGTGGAAGGTGAAGCGGAGATTGAAGGAATTGATATTGCCGTGAAGACCGATGCCGGCACCACTGCAAGCGATCTGCTCGGAACGCTGAAGGCCGCTGTAGATGCCGAATCTCCCGGATTATCGCTTTCGCTTGCCGGGGGTATTGCTTTGGATGCCACCGGGGATGCAGCCGTTTGGACGTATGTTTTCAGTCCTCCACCGGCCAAAAGCGCCCTGGCGAGTCCCTACTTCGCGATCACACTTGGCGACCAGGCATTCCCGCCAATGGAAGGAAGCGAAGAGGATGACATCGGGTTTCCACCCGTCGCCGACGGCTGGGTCGACAGTGATGAGGCAATCGAATTCGTGAAGGATGCAGGCGGTGACACGTTCTTTTCCGTTTATCCTGACGCGATCGGTGGCTCCATGCTGATGGACCGGAGCTTTTACGAACTGGTTAATGGGCTTCTTCTCGGAAGCGGTCTTGAGTTGACCGCAGCATCAAAGGCACTGGTAGATGCACGCGGTTCGGCGGATCGGTTCATTGAGCAAATAGCCGCCCATACCGACATCGACTTCTCAGCCCGAAAAACGGACCTCGTCGGATCGGTCTGGATCATGGGTTTCGTAGCACCGTCAGAGCAAAGCGCACTGCTTGGCGTGGTTGATGCTACGACCGGAGAGAAACTGATACTCGTTTCCCACGGAAGCGCCAGGGTGAATCTCGCCGCAGCAAACACGGTTGCCACTGCCTGGGCGGAAGACGCCGCTCTCGTTTCCGTAGCGACTGAAGATCCTTTGATCAATGCAAGCGGCGAGGGTCTCATTTGGACCTACACCTACTATTCGGCTGCGTTGGATTCGGCCGAAGCCTTCCTGGTGAGCCATGGTGATGCGATCCGCATTGCAGGTATGCCGCTGTCCAGTGGCGTAGAGTCGGAAGATCTCGTTTCGACCATGCCCCTCGCAGACGGCTGGATTGACAGTGACGCGGCTTTTTCCGTTGTGCGCTCCAACCGCCCCGGGTTCCGCGATCTCATCGGGCAACCGGTCCTTTCGGTCGAGTTGTCGAACGGTTGGGACGAGGCTGATCCGACGAAGCCCATGTGGCACTTCACGCTCGAAGGTCTGGGAGAAAGCGGTGAGCCGGTATCCCGTGAGTTCAGTGTCAACGCATTGAACAGCACCTTCGTGAATTCCGAGGACGGCAACGTACTGCCGTCGAGGATGCAATTGCATCAGAATTACCCGAATCCGTTTAATCCGTCGACCGTTATCCGATTCGAATTGGATCAACCGTCTACCGCGACGCTCACGGTGCACAACGTGCTCGGACGGGAAGTTGCCAGGCTGGCGGACGGCCTTCAGGACCGCGGCATCCACGAGGTTCGCTGGCAGCCGCAGGCAGGGGCCGACGCAGCGGGTGTGTATATCTACCGCTTAACCGCAGGTGAGTTCAGCATCAGCAAACGGATGGTCTATCTTCCGTAGTTTTCGACCAGTCGTATCAAGGCCGGGATCGATGCTCCTGCACATGGATCCCGGCCTTTATTGTATAAATAGCCTGCCATTCCATGCCATCCTCGACATTTCGGGAGCACCATCACGCATATTTGTCCGACCTTCGCGATCGGATACAAGCACAACTGTTCGACAACGTGATTCCGTTCTGGTTAGCTTTCTCGCCGGACAAACGGCACGGGGGCTACTTCAACTGCCTCGATCGTGACGGGACGCTATACGACACCAAGAAGTATGTGTGGCTTCAGGGGCGTCAGTCCTGGATGTTTGCGGAGCTATATACCACGGTCGAACAAGACCCGGAATGGCTCCAGCTTGCGGCTTCCGGAATCCGTTTTCTTCGCGACCATGCGCGTTGTGATGATGGCCGTCTTTACTTCTCCCTGACACAAAGCGGTGAGCCGGTACACATCCAGCGAAAGATCTTCTCGGAATGCTTCTACGTCATGGCTCTGGCGGAGTACTCACGAGCTGTGGGTGACGACAAATCGTTGGCTGAAGCCCGAGCACTATTCGAGCGGATCTGGGAATGGGCGGACAATCCTGCACTTGTCGGACGTCCCG
>CAZIIP010000176.1:0-7424 GCA_964539455.1 uncultured Rhodothermales bacterium | reverse complement strand
CTGCAAGGCATTTCCGAACTCCTGTTTCGGGAGGAACCGGACTACGATCATCTGGATGCTCTCCTCATCACCGCAGAACACGGTCAGGGCGCGGCAGCCGTCATTTCGGCCCTGTCCGCAGGCTTCGAAGGTGTCATTGTGGACCTGTCGGCTGATTTCCGGTTCAAGGATGCCACCGTTTATCCGGAGTGGTTCGGCTTCGAGCATCCGGACCCTGCTCTACTGGCCGGTTTTCAGTACGGCTTGCCGGAGCTGTATGCCCCCTACGCCTCGGCAACCCGCATCGCCAACCCGGGATGTTTCGCGACCGGCCTGGCGCTTGCCCTCTTTCCGCCCTCAAAACACCTTCCCGCTTTCTCGGCGTCCGTGACGGCACTTACCGGGGCCTCCGGCTCTGGATCGCGGCCGAAGCCCACAACGCACTACCCGGTTCGCGAGGGAAATGTCAGGGCGTATAAGCCGCTGGTCCATCAACATCTTCCGGAGGTGCTTGATGTGCTCGGAAGTGGCACCGAGGTGGCCTTCGTTCCGGTTTCCGGTCCCTGGGTACGGGGCATCTGGGGCACGGCGCATGTCACACTTCCCGAAAATGTCGACGTCGAGGACGTCAGATCGTGGTATGCGGAAGCCTACTCGGACAAGCCCTTGATCCGGATGCACCACACCGAATTGCCTGAGCTCCGCCACGCGGTAAACACGCCTTTCTGCGACATCGGATGGCTCGTTCGCGGCAACAAACTCCTGATCGGCTTTGCGCTGGACAATTTGCTCAAGGGCGCCGCATCGCAGGCCGTTCAGAATCTCAATCTGGCACTGGGAATGCCGGAAACGACCGGTCTGCTACCGTAAGAACGCTCAATCGACCAGCAATCGACGTGACCTCTCAGGAAATCATCCAAAAGGAAAACGCATTCCAGATCGCAACCTATGCCAAGGCACCGCTTGCCCTGGTTCGGGGAAAGGGATCGTATGTGTGGGATGCCGAAGACAAACGCTATCTCGATTTTTACGGCGGACACTGCGTGACATCGATCGGCCACTGTCCGGATCCCGTCGTCGAGGCGATCAAGCGCCAGGCCGAAACCCTGATCTTCTATTCCAATGTCGTATACAGTCCCGTCCGGGCAACCGCGGCCGAGCTGTTGTCCTCGGTTGCGCCGGAACATCTGAAACGGGTTTTCTTCTGCAATTCCGGGACCGAAGCCAACGAGACTGCGCTCAAACTCGCCCGAAAACACACGGGTCGCTCTGCCGTGATCGCCATGGAGGGCAGTTTTCACGGCCGGACACTCGGCAGTCTTGCCACCACATGGCCCGAGCACTACCGTGAACCGTATAGCCGGGTGTTGCCGAAGTCCGAATTCATTCCGTTCGGTGATATCGACGCCGCAGCCGATGCGCTCGCAAGGGCAACCGACATTGCGGCGATCCTCGTCGAGCCCATTCAATGGTCGGGAATGTGGGCACCGGGTGCGGAATACTTCAAGAAACTGCGCGCCCTGTGTGACAGGCACGGTTGCATGCTCATTTTTGATGAGGTGCAGACCGGTGTGGGCAGAACCGGAACCTTCTCGATCTCGGAATCGCTCGGTGTGCAACCCGACCTGATCACGATGGCCAAAAGTCTCGGCTCGGGCGTTCCGGCCGGAGCCGTACTCGTATCCGACGCGATCGCAACCGGCGTGCGTGCGGGCGACCAGGGAAGTACGTTCGGAGGCGGAATGCTCGCAATGGCAGCCGTCACGGCCACCATCCGTACCATCATGGACCAAAAGCTGATGACCCGCACCAGACGGGTATTTGACTTGTTGTCGGTAAGCGTGTCCGATTTTGCCGTCGACACGCGGGGGCAAGGCTGCCTGATAGGCATCGAACTCGACCAACCGGCCAAACCCGTGGTCGGCCGGCTTCGCGAGGCGGGCGTACTTGCCGGAGGAACGGTTCACCCGAACGTCGTTCGCATCATGCCTCCATTGAATACGACGGACGAACAAATCGAGTTCTTCACGTCCGCTCTCCGAAAGGCCGCAACCGAAAACGCGTAATCATGGATACCATTCGTCATCTGCACGCCTGGCACAAATTGCCGGATTCGATATGGAGCGAAGCGATCGAATCGGCCGTCCGCCACCGCCTCAACCGGCGGCATTCGAACGCGGCCAAGGGAAAAAGCCTGGGGATGGTGTTCTTTAACTCATCGCTGAGGACGCGCGCTTCCATGGAACTGGCGGCTGTCGAACTGGGAGCGCATGCCACAGTGATGAACGTAGGACAGGGGCTCTGGGGGCTGGAGTGGCGCCAGGGCGTATATATGGACGGCATGCAAGCCGAACATATCCGGGAAGCGTTCGGAGTCTTGTCTCGCTACTATCAGGCGCTCGGCGTGCGGGTGTTTGCGGGCAATGAAGATTATGACGTCGACCGGGACGACCTCGTCATGGAACGAATCATTGCCTCATCGTCCGTCCCGGTCGTTAACCTCGAGTCGGCCTTTTATCATCCATGCCAGGCACTGGGCGATGCGGCAACGCTTACCGACCATTTCGACGGCGATTTAAAGTCGAAGAAATTCGTACTCACCTGGACACCTCACGTCAAACCGCTGCCGATGGCCGTCGCAAATTCCGCGATTCTGATGGCCACGCGGCTCGGCTTCGACGTAACGATCGCCCGGCCTGAGACCCACGCCCTGGACCGTGGCATTCTGTCTTTGGCACGTGCATACGCCAAATCCAACGGGAAGTCGATTGAAGAGACCACCGATCAGGGCGTGGCCTTCGAAGACGCTTCGGTGATCTATGCCAAATCGTGGGGCGGACCACTTGTCTACTCGGATCCCGAGAGAGAGGCACGCATCCGTACGGCCGAACGCACCTGGACCGTTTCGACTTCTCTGATGGCAAAGACTGCAGACGCGGTCTTTATGCACTGTCTGCCCGTAAGACGCAATCTCGTCGTGGCCGACGAAGTCATCGACGCCGACCACGCCATTCACCTTCAGCAGGCCGAATACAGGCTCCACGCGCAAAAGGCGATACTTTCCTATCTCTGGGACTTGTAAGACCGACCGAATGTCGACATGAACAAGGCACTCAGCCTGGTCAAAATTGGCGGTGCACTGGTGTCCCAAAAGGGAGCGCCCGACGGCTTTTGGAGATCCGTCGCCGATCTGTACCGTGATCGCGGTGTCGTGTTGGTCCACGGCGGCGGTTCACACGCCACGCGGGTCGCACGGATGATCGGTCACGAGCCGACTTTCGTGCATGGCCGGAGGGTGACGGGTGACCTGGATCTCGAAATTGTTCAGTGGACCATGCGCGGTGCAGTCAATGTCCGCCTCGTGGCACAAGCAATCCACTTCGGGATCAGGGCGGTTGGGCTAAGTGGTGCAGACGGGCAAACGGTTCAGGTCCATAGACGGCCGCTTCGGGAAATCGACGGACGGCAGGTTGATTTCGGATGGGTGGGTGATATCGATGCGGTCGACACGACAATCCTGAATTTGTTGGTTGACAATGAAATCCTTCCCGTTGTCGCTCCCATGGGTATTGACAAAAACGGTTTGCTGTACAACGTCAATGCCGATACGGTCGCGGTGCACCTTGCTGTCGGGCTCGGGGCTACCGAACTGGCGCTCGTAACGGAATCAGGAGGGGTTCGTGAAGACCCGCAGGACCCCCGAACCGTACGCAAAACCATCGATGCCGAGACGTTTGCGGAAGGCGTGCGCGCGGGCTGGATCACGGGAGGCATGCGTGCCAAACTGGAGAATGTGATGCTCGCAAATAAGAGGGGTGTCCCGGTCGTCCGGGTCGTTGGTGCCGATCAACTGGCGGACACGGGTGCCGGCACTCAAATGGTGGCGACATGAAGGAACCGGAGAAGCTGTCTGCCGACGAAAAGGAGTGCGTACGCGCTCTTCACCGCGCGCTCGTCGAGATACCCTCCCTCAGTCACGAGGAAGGACCGGTCGTCGACTACGTCTGCGTGTATCTCGAAGACGCCGGGATGAGGCCAAAGCGGTTCGAGAACAACGTCTGGTTCGAATGGGGGGCAGGAGATGATGTATTGTTGCTTGCGACACACCTGGATGTTGTTCCGGAATCTGCCGATCATCCCTATCCTCCGTTTCTGGCGGTGGAAAAGGACGGGATGGTTTTCGGGCGCGGTTCGGTAGATGCCAAGGCGAGCGCAGCCACCATGACCGAAGCGGTGATTCAACTGGCGAAGACCGGCTTCAAGCCACATCAGGGCAAGGTGGTGGTGGCACTCACCGCCTGTGAAGAGGTGGGTGGCACCTATAACGGTCTGGAGCGGCTTCGCTCCGCTTCATCGATGCCCGATCCGACAGCGGCCCTGATCGGCGAACCGACAAACCTGCGTCCCTGTCTGGCGCAAAAAGGTCTGCTGATACTGCATCTGATCGCGCACGGTCGGACGGCCCATTCGGCGCGGGCGCATCTGGGTGACAATGCCCTGTACCACGCCGCCCGTGATCTGCTTACCATCGAATCATTTGCATTTGAGAAGAGCGACCCGCTGCTCGGACCGCCGACCATGACGGCCTCGGTCATCCGGGGAGGCAGCGCCCACAACGTCGTGCCGGATCGCTGTGAAATCACGGTCGATATTCGATCCACTCCGGCGTATACCCATGAGGAAATCGTGGCGCTTCTCGAGGAACACCTCGAGTCGGACATCGCCGTACACTCCGGCCGGTATGTTCCGGTCGGAACCCCTGTTGGCGAACGCATTGCGTCCATTTGTATCGAAATGAGTGAGAAGACCCCATTCGGTTCGCCAACGGCCAGCGACTGGATATTTCTCAAAGATGTGCCGGCCGTCAAAATCGGACCTGGAGAAAGCGGATTGTCGCACACGCCAAACGAGCATATCGCCCTCTCCGAACTTGATGCAGCCGTCCGGCTATACAAACGGGTTATCCGGAGATATTTTGATGTGAACCAACCGGCACCTTCATGACACTCTGGGACAAGGGAACCGCTGCAGAAGACTGGGTAACACGATTTACCGTAGGAGAAGACTGGCGATGGGATACCCTGCTGCTCCCATACGACATCAGGGGGACGGAAGGACATGCGCGGGCCCTGCACCGACTGGGCATCGTGTCCGACATCGAACTGAAGCTTCTCGTCGATACCCTCGATGCCCTCGCAGCTTCCGCACGGTCCGGTGATCTGGTCGTTACGCCAAAAGATGAAGACTGCCACACCGTTATTGAACGTGAGTTGACGGAGCGCCTGGGAGACACCGGTCAGAAAATCCATACGGGCCGTTCGAGAAACGACCAGGTGCTCGTGGCGCTTCGGCTGTATTTGCGTGACCGGCTGCGTTCCGCAGGACAAGCACTCGTGTCACTGATCCACAGGCTCTGCCGGCTGGCGGAAGAGCATCGCGGCGACTGGATGCCGGGATATACCCATCTTCAGCATGCCATGCCGACCACGGCGGGACTGTGGGCCGCCGGTTTTGCAGAATTGCTGGTCGACGACCTCGGATTGTTGAAGGAGGCGGCAGACCGGGTGAACGTATCCCCCTGGGGAAGCGCAGCGGGCTATGGCGTGCCACGGCTCGATTTACCACGCAAGGAATTCGCAGAATGGCTGGGTTTTGAAGGGATTCAACACAACGTTACGTCGGTTCAGCTTTCACGCGGGAAAATTGAAGCCCTCGCTATACACGGCATAGCCCAAATATCCGCCACCATCAACCGGCTTGCATCCGACCTCGTCCTTTTCAGCTCCGCCGAATTCGGCTTTGTCACGCTACCGGAAGCCTATACCACAGGCTCGTCTATCATGCCCCAGAAGCGCAACCCGGACGTGCTCGAACTCGCGCGGGCGGCGCATCACCGTATCGTTGCCGAATTGCACGTTCTGTTCGCCCTGCCGGCAAACCTGCCCTCCGGATATCACCGAGATCTGCAACTGACCAAAGAAGCCGTCATGCGCGGCGTTCTGACCGGAGTCGATCTCATCCTTGCCGTCCGCCACATCGTCGATGGACTACATTGCAACGTGGACGTCATGAGAAAACGGCTCGGACCTTCTCTGTTCGCAACCGATGCGGCGCTCGAAAAGGTCGTCCAGGGCGTTCCGTTCCGGCATGCCTACCGAGAAACCGCCTCGCGACTCGACGAAATCAAGATACCCGACAACGAAACCCTCGGTGTTTCCTATGCCGGACAAGGAATGCCCGGATCGCCCGAGACAAAGGAGCTGCGGAACCGTCTTGCGGTATTGGAACGCTGGTGCGGCAACGACCCGGCAGACGATAACTCCGGACAGGCAAACGAATAGACAATCGGTCAAACGGATGCTGCTCGCCGGCGGGAAATCATTCCTGCGGGGATCGAAACCATATGCTGATACAGAAGGCACTAAAATACGGCCTTGATCTGCTGATTGCCGTCGTGCTGACGCTTCTGCTGTCTCCACTGTTCGTGTTGATCGCCGTTGCGATTGTCGTCGTCGACGGCAAACCGGTCATATTTCGACAGAAACGCATCGGTCTGGACGAAAAGTCTTTCACCCTGTACAAACTTCGGACGCTATCCGTCCCTTCGAAAGAAAGCGCAACGGATCAACGGGTCACGCGCACTGGTCGCTTTCTCAGAGGCACCAGTCTGGACGAGCTCCCACAATTGATCAACGTCCTTCGCGGCGAAATGAGTCTGGTAGGGCCGCGTCCGCTGCTGGAACGCTATCTGCCTTACTACACTGAAAAAGAGCGTCTCCGGCATACCGTTCGACCGGGCATCACCGGTTGGGCACAAGTGCATGGCCGCAATCTTCTTCCATGGGATGAGAGACTGGCTCTCGACGTCTGGTATGTTGACAATTGGTCGCTTCGACTGGACCTCCGTGTGCTGATGTTGACCCTGCAGAACGCGTTCGATCGCGGGGACAGCGGTGTCGTATTGAGGCCCGAGACAAGCATGCGGGACCTGGATGAAGAGCGGCCAAAAAGTAAAATAAATGTCTAAAACTGCTGAGTTAATACGCCCGGCGCGGGTGGGGGATGGTGAGTCGATTGTCCGCTTGTTCCGCAAGACGATGCGTCCGGAATTGCTGCCATTGACCATATTCGGAGCGCACGGTGCCGCCGGCTACCTCGACGATTTGTTTAAACCACGAGATCCGGGACAACCATCGGTGTTTTTTGTGGCGTCAACCGGCTCCAAAACGACCGGGTGTATTGAAATTCGAGGCATGGCCAGCCATCTTTTTATCAATCATATCTATGTCGATCCGGATGAGCAGGGTCGTCGACTTGGTAGCCGCATTCTGTTAACGGGACTCTCCCGCATGCGGGAGAGACGACATTTTGGCGTGCGTCTTGATACGGAGACCGACAACCTGCGTGCACAAGACTGGTATCGTCGTTTGGGTTTGGCCGTGAAG
>CAZIIP010000175.1:0-7435 GCA_964539455.1 uncultured Rhodothermales bacterium | reverse complement strand
GGCAGCCTGGTCAATCGTCGCGTGACCGGCGATCACCTCGCCGTCCACCGGAATGGTTTCCCCGGGCCGCACGATCACGACGTCACCGGCCGTAACCGTCTCGACCAGCACTTCGTGCTCCTCCTCACCCGATTTTATGCGCGCAGTTCTGGGAGCCATGTGTGTCAGCGAGCGAACGGACGAGCGCGCCCGCTCCGTAGTAAAATGCTCGGCATAGTCGCCTACACGCATAAAAAAGACGACAACCGCCGCGGTTGCCCATTCACCGACGACGAGTGCGGCAACGGCTCCCACGGTCATCAGCGTATGCGCAATGATGCGTTTATTCAATGCAGCCAGGACAACCTGTCTGAAGACGGGATAACCCAGGACCAGGACCAGCAGCAGACCAACCGGCCTGGGGACACGGTCGGTAATGGATTCTACAACGCCGAACCACTCGCCTGCTACGACAATAAGCAGTACAATGCCCAGGACCACACCAAAGAGCCAGAAAACACGTTTTGCAATGCCGCGTCCCTGTTCTTCGGCTACGCCTTCGTCCTTCTGCATGGCCACGCGATACCCCGCCGCCTCGATTGCCCCGCGTATCGTTTCATAGCCTGCCGGATTGGCCGGATCAAGTTCGACCAGCGCCCTTTCGGCCGAAAGCAACACCCGGCATGATTGTACACCCGGGAGATTCCGGATGCCCTGTTCTACGCTTCGCGCACAGTCGGCGCAGTCCATCCCGGACACCGGAACCTCAAGCTCCAGCGGGTTCGTCTTGCTCATGATGCCTCCGGATCGTCGTAGCGCGTGCAGGCGTATACCCCATGCGCCACATCCGCAAGTAAATCCCCGGCCAGACCGATCAGTTCGCCCACGCGTTCGTCGCTGAGCCGATAACGGACGTATCGCCCCTCACGGTTGCTCACCACAAGACCACAATCCGCAAGACATCGCAAGTGGTTGCTCACATTCGATTGGCGGAGACCGGTCCTTTCCACAATCTCCCCCACAGCAAGCGGCCCGGCTCGTAACACCTCGACAATGGAAAGTCTTGAGGGATCCGCAAAGCCTCGGAATAGCTTGGCCGTTAACGAGGTAAGCCCCGTATCTTCAATCAAATACATCATCCAGGTGGTGTTTCGGTTATCGGATCTCGGGCATCAGAAATAGCAGACTTCATCCCGGCCGTAAGATTCCGGGACCGTGTATATTACGCTCCAATATCGATATTAATATATTATCATATGATGATATGATGCCGTTGATTCCACCCGGTTTCACAAAGATAAAACCGGTTTCTCGTCCGCTACCTCCGTAAGGGAACAGCTAGCCTCGAGAGCGGATTTATCCGATGTCGGATCATCTGAAACGGCGGACTTTTTGTTTCCGGGGTCTCGGCTGTTCGGATGCGTGGGCAGGGCCGCGACAACACGTGCCGGCGCTGCGCTCCAAGTGCTGCTTTCCGCGTCTGACGGCCATCTCACGATGATGCGCGGCCTTTTTCGTGATCTGAGAATAGACCCGCGACCCGGATGACGGAAAAGCAAATGAAGCTTGCCATACCAAAGCCATTTTCAATTCCCTATCTTCCGCGGTTCTCAACGCTTTTCAGGCATTGCGTGTCAACAGATGATCAGAGGAAGCGGCATTTTACTACATATCACTTCTTTGCCCTCGCGGTGCGGAATCGGAGATCTAGGTCCGGCTGCGTATTCATTTGCGGAGCGCCTGTCTGCTGCAGGTCAACGATACTGGCAGATACTCCCTCTCAATCCCACCAACCAGGGCGCCGGGAATTCACCTTATTTCTCGATGAGTGCATTCCCCGGCAATCCGATGCTGGTGAGCCCGGAGATGCTTGTCGAAAGCGGAAGATTATCGGAGGATGCACTCGAGGGAATGCCTGAATGGCCCGCCGATGAGGTGGATTTTGCAGTTGTCAATCACTGGAAAGGCAATCTGCTGAAGAGGAGTTATTCCGATCTGCAGGACCGGCCGTCGGATCGGCAGCGGTTTGAAGCGTTTTGCAGGGACAATGCCGAGTGGCTGGACGACTTTGCGCTGTTTATGGTGATTAAAGACCGCCAGGACGGACGGCCGTGGACGGAATGGCCCGTTGCCTTGCGAAACAGGGATCGGGAAGAACTGGAACGCGTCCGGCGGGAAAATCGCAGAGCGCTGGAAGAAATCCGCTTTCAGCAATTCCTTTTCCACATACAGTGGGATCGTCTGCGGGCGCGTTGCCGGGAGCTGGACATTTTGCTCGTCGGCGACGTGCCGATATACGTAGCGCTGGATAGTGCGGACATCTGGGCACATCCTCACCTGTTCAAACTGGATGGCAACCTGCAGCCGACGGCGGTATCGGGCGTGCCGCCGGACTATTTCAGCGATACCGGTCAACTATGGAACACGCCGGTGTACAACTGGCAGCAGCTCGAGAAAACCGGCTTCGCGTGGTGGACGAGCCGAATGGAGCGCATGTTTGCGCTGTACGATATCGTGCGAATCGACCATTTTCGCGGGCTGATCCAGTACTGGGAAGTGCCTGCAAACGAAGAGACTGCGATCGGAGGATCTTGGAAAGACGTTCCGTCGATCGCCTTTTTCGATGCGTTGAAGGCCGCCCTGCCCGATTTTGGCATTATCGCCGAAGATCTGGGCGTGATTACCGATGATGTGATCGAGGTGATGGAACGGTACCGGTTTCCGGGTATGAAGGTGCTTGTTTTCGCTTTTGGCACCGACGATCCCGAACACGTCTATTTGCCTCATAACTACACGCATAACAGCGTGGTGTATACCGGAACCCACGACACGAACACACTGATCGGCTGGTGGGAGGAAGAAGCGAGCCAGGAGGAGCGGGATCGTCTTTTTCGTTATCTCGGCCGTTCGGTGGATCAACCGCAGTTGCATTGGGAGGCGCTCCGGTTGGCGCTTGCTTCCGTTGCAGACATGGCCATTTTGCCGCTTCAAGACCTACTCGGGCTCCCGGCTTCCGCGCGCATGAACGATCCGTCCACCGGTGACGGTAACTGGGGATGGCGATGCTCACGCGAGCAGATGGAAGCGGTGGATTGGGACCGTTTGGCCGGAATGACGTGGGTATATGGACGCAATCCGTAGTGGGCCGTCCTCCGGCTACACCGGCCGGCGCATCAGATCCCGGCAGGACCGGTGCTAATTTGCCCGGGTCATGGTCGGAACCGTGCGAGTCCGGGACAAACGGCATGTCTACAGAAAAGTGGAACCGCTGCTGTCCGCACGCCATTCGACCCTCTTACGGGGCAGAAACGGAATTCAACCGGAAATGAAGCAGCGTTATGTCATTTAGAGAGCTTACGGAAGAAGAAGAGCGCGTTATTATCCATAAGGGGACCGAACGGCCGTTCTCGGGCAAGTTTGAACAACATGGCTTGAAGGGCACGTATAGATGCAAACGATGCGATACGCCCCTGTACCGGTCCGACGACAAGTTCGACGCGCGTTGCGGATGGCCAAGTTTTGATGATGAAATCCCGGGAGCCGTGCACAGGGTACCCGATGCGGACGGGCGTCGAACCGAGATTTTGTGTGCCCATTGCGGCGCCCATCTGGGACATGTATTTATTGGAGAGGGCTTTACGCCGAAGAACACACGCCACTGCGTGAACTCGATATCCCTCATATTCGAACCCTCCTCCAATAATGCGGAGACGGGGGCGGAAGATTGAAAACCACTATTCCCTTTATAATAGGTGACCGCAAAAGCCATGCGCCTTTCGACATACCTCGCCGGCCTCGTTCTGATTTTTTTCATTTTTCCGGGCTGTACGTCCGACCAACCTGAATTTGTGCCCGGCTCAGACCTCGAAGATCCCATGGTAACGAGCGCTCCCTTCGGCAAAACGGCAGCGGGTGATCCCGTCACCCTTTACACGCTCACAAACGCCGGCGGCATGTCTGTCGACGTCATGACCTACGGGGCCATACTCGTCTCCCTACGTGTACCCGATGCGGAAGGCGAAATCGACGATGTGGTACTGGGATTCGACTCCCTCGACGGATACCTGGGAAGACATCCCCGTTTCGGTTCCATCATAGGACGATTCGGCAACCGCATCTCCAATGCACAGTTCGAGATTGACGGCGAAACGTACACGTTGGCCAGAAACAACGGGGAGAACCACATTCATGGCGGTGTAGTGGGATTTGACCAGGTGCTTTGGGAGGCGGAGACCGTAGAAACCGACGGCAGAGCCGGTGTCGCGTTTTCATACACCAGTCCGGACGACGAGGAGGGATATCCAGGGGAGTTGGCGGTCGAGGTCACCTATCTTCTGGGCAACGACAACGCGCTGTCCATTGACTACCGTGCGACGACCAACAAGTCCACCCATGTCAATTTGACGCAGCACGCATATTTCAATCTCGCCGGAGAAGGATCCGGAGATATCGGCGACCACGTCTTACAGCTCTACGCCGATCAGTTCACGCCGATTCGTGAGGGACTCATTCCTACGGGTGAGATTCGCGATGTGACGGATACGCCTTTTGACTTCCGGACGTCGCATCCCATAGGAGAGCGAATCGATGCCATGTACGACCAGCTCACCCTTGCCGGCGGGTATGATCACAATTACGTAGTGGCGGGCGAACCGGGAATCCTGCGTCCGGCAGCCCGGGTAACCGAACCCGAATCCGGGCGGGTGATGGAGGTACTGACAACCGAACCGGGTGTTCAGCTATACACGGGCAACAACCTTTCAAGAGTCGAGGGCAAAAGCGGGCATGTTTACGGTCCGCGATCCGGTTTCTGCTTGGAAACACAGCACTTTCCTGACACGCCGAACCGTCCGGAGTTTCCTTCCACACTACTCCGACCGGGAGAAGTTTACGAGTCGACAACGGTTTTTCAATATGGACTATGAGTTGGAAGTTAGGAGCTGTGAGCTATGAGCCATGGGTCGTGAATTGAAGAAAGGGGACCCGCTTTCGCTTGGAAGCAGATCCCCTTTGTCGTTTGGCTTGATCTGTACAGTCTAGCTAAGATCAGGTACAGCGTACGGCTCGCGCTGCTCTTTCCGTTTCATCATCGCATTGGCATCGTCATCGTCGACAAATTGCTCGCTCTTGCCGTCGAAGTCCAGTTCGCGACCCAGCAGATAGCTGATATTCCCGAGATGAGCGAGGCAACTGGAGCGATGCCCGACTTCGATGTCACAGGTGAGATCCGACACATTGCCGGAGCGCACGGCGCCGATGAAGTTGCCGTAGTGGCCGCTACCACCGGTACCCACGGTGTTCAACGGATCGTATTCTTCCGCCTCGATATCGTCTGAGTTCGGCCCAGGCTCGCCGTTGTAGCCGAAGAATGTCTTCCAGTTGCCTCCGGCATCTATCTCCATCCAACCTTCGGTTCCATAGAAGACATTTCCGATTTTGATGCTTCCGTCCGGATTGGTAAAGAGCCCCCGGGTATCAAACTCGAAAATGGTGCCGTCCGCGTACTCGAAGAGGGTTTGTTGCGTATTCGGAGTATCCTGTGCGTTGTCGAATTGGAACATGCCGCCGATCGACTTCACGTGTACCGGATAGTCGTCCCGGCCGAGTCCCCAGCGCCCGATGTCGAGTTGGTGGGGCCCCTGGTTGCCGGTATCTCCGTTTCCATATTCGAACTGCCAGTGCCAATTGTAATGAAAGCGATTGGGATTGAATGGCCGCTTGCGTGCTGGACCGATCCACATATCGTAATGCACGTTCGCCAGATACGCCTCGGTATAGGCCGCAATCTCACCGGATCCATCAGTGCGAAGCGTGAACGGCTCCGAACCGTCCGGCATGGGCCCGTTGGGATAGCGACCGATATCCCACCGCGGTTTGTAGCATAGGCCCCGCGCTTTATAGACGTGACCGATTCCTCCGTCATGCAGGAATTTCATTCCCGCCCGCGTGTTGGGTCGAGACCTGTTCTGAAAACCAACCTCAACGAGCACTTTGTTCGCCCGAGCGGCATATACCATTTGCCTTCCTTCCCAGATGTTGTGGCAAGAAGGCTTCTCGACGTAGACATGCTTTTTGGCCTGACAAGCCCAGATGGTTCCCAGCGCGTGCCAGTGGTTGGGCGTGGCGAAGGCCACGGCGTCGATATCCGGATCGTCAAAGACCCTCCGCATATCCCATTCGGTTTTCGGCGTGTTGTCGAAATTTTCCTGGACGTAGGTGACGCGGTCGGCCCAGAGGTTTTCGTCTACGTCACAAAGCGTTGCGATTCGGACGTTGTCGAGCGCCCCGAATCCCCTGATGTGGCTGCCGCCCTGTCCGCGGAAGCCAATCACCGCCAGATTAATCTGGTCGTTGGCGCCAAAAACCCGTTTGGGAACAAACGTCGGAATTGCTCCGGCCGCGGCAATTCCTGCGGTGGTCCGCTTCAGGAAGTCACGCCGTGATAGTCCGTTTCTTTCTGCCATTGTTTACAACGATGTTTTGTTGAACAGTAAGTCTATTCTCATTGCATACGGTCGGCTCTTAGGCACCGACACGTCGTCCTTTCAATCGTAACCGGTCCATTGCCGTCCGTAGATCAGCAAGTGTATTCATGCAATTCTCCGTATGGACCGTCAGGGAGGATACTAACCATCCATCGTACCGCTTTTCGGTCAACAGGTCAAGTAAATGCTTGGTCTCTTCCTGTTTTGCCCGACATGTCACGCCGTGAGACAACCGTCTCGTAATCGCCCAGTTTTTCCGTAAACGGTACGCTTACAACCGATTGGGCATCGGAAGAGGCGTCATAAGATAATGCTTTTGTAGGGATTCGAGATTTCGATATGTTCTGCAACCTTAAGGCAGCACGTTGCCTGTACAGTTTGTAGTAATGCTTGTTTGCCACTCGTCGATAACCGTCCGTGGGCTTTGTGGGCGCCAAATACGGATGCCCGCTGTGCACGAAGCCATTACCTTATCTTGTCTCAAGCCGCTGATCTATCCGATTGAACATGGGCAAACTGCTACCGATAACGGCCGCAATCGTACTATTTGTTTCGGCCGTAAGTGCGCAGTCCGTCGATTCGGTGACGATGGTTTTGGAAGATTTTGAGGAATATGAGATCGGGGGCATTCCGGACGGCTGGCAAGAGATCCGAAAACGATCGCTCATTCGACTTCAGCGATGGAGCGACAGTGACAGCGAAGATGTTCGGGTAGCCGCTGAAAGCGGCCGAAAATTTCTAAAGCTCTCGAGTAGCGGCGGTGTTGCCCGCATTGTTCGAACCCTACAGCAAGGGCCCGAATGGGATCTACAGACACACCCTGTAATTGAGTGGTCGTGGCGACCGGAACGATTACCCGAAGGCGCCTCCGAATTTGATAAAAATGACGTTTGCGCAGCCGTTTACGTGACCTTTTCCATCAACTTTTTCCGGATTCCGAAGAGCATCAAGTACACGTATAGTTCGACGCT
>CAZIIP010000174.1:1652-7445 GCA_964539455.1 uncultured Rhodothermales bacterium | reverse complement strand
TGGTGGCGGATCGGTAGGGGCCGTATGGTTTGGTGTGGAGGCACAGATGTGAGGCTTTCCCCCACAATCACCGGGGGGTCTTGCCCACCATACCCCCGAGACAATCCCGTCACATACCGAGCCCGTTTTTGCGGTACTTAATGTGGTTCACGCCTGCCCATTCTACAGCACCCGTGAAAATATGAGTATAAGACAGAAAGTAACGATCGACGGCAACGAGGCTGCAGCATATGTGGCCCACAAGACCAATGAGGTCATTGCCATATACCCCATTACGCCTTCCTCCCCGATGGGTGAGTGGGCAGATTTGTGGAGTTCTCAGGGACGACCGAACATCTGGGGAACAGTCCCGGAGGTGATCGAGATGCAAGCCGAGGGGGGCGCTGCCGGCGCCGTTCACGGGTCGCTCCAGTCAGGGTCGTTGACCACGACCTTTACGGCGAGCCAGGGCTTGCTCCTGATGATCCCGAATATGTACAAAATTGCCGGGGAACTGACCAGCTCGGTGTTCCACATCGCCGCCCGCTCGGTTGCGGCCCAGGCCCTTTCGATCTTCGGCGATCACTCCGACATGATGGCGGCCCGGTCAACGGGATGGGCCCAAATGTTTTCGAACTCCATCCAGGAGGTCATGGACTTCGCCCTGATCGCTCAAGCGAGCACACTCAAGGCGCGCGTCCCCTTCCTGCACGCCTTCGATGGATTCCGCTCCTCACACGAGGTTCAGAAGATCGAGACACTGTCGGACGACGACATCCGCGCACTGATCGACGAAGATCTGGTGCGGGCCCATCGCATGCGTGCATTGTCGCCCGATCGGCCCAAGCTACGCGGTACGGCCCAGAATCCGGATGTGTTCTTCCAGGCCCGCGAAACCGTGAATCCCTTCTACGAGGCGATCCCCGGTATCGTCCAGGATACCATGGACCAGTTCGCGGCTCAGGTGAACCGCTCGTACCATCTATTCGACTATATCGGTGCTCCCGACGCGGAGCGCGTTATTATTCTCATGGGCTCCGGTGCGGAAGCCGCCGACGAGACCGCCGGCTACCTGGCAGCCAACGGTGAGAAGGTCGGCGTCCTCAAAGTACGCCTCTTCCGCCCCTTCTCCGCGGAACACTTCCTCTCCTCCCTGCCCGAGTCGACAAAAGCGATCGCCGTCCTCGACAGGACGAAGGAGCCGGGTGCATCCGGTGAGCCACTCTATCAGGACGTGGTAACCACGCTGAGTGAGGCGCTTTCTGCAGACTCGCTGCCGTTTGCCGGCATGCCGAAAGTCCTGGGCGGACGCTACGGGCTTTCGTCAAAAGAGTTCAACCCCGGGATGGTCAAGGGTGTGTTCGATCATCTGGCATCCGAACAGCCCAGAAACCACTTTACGGTAGGGATTAATGACGACGTCTCCCGCACGTCGGTACCGGTCGATACCGAATTCGAGGTTGCCGACGAGGACGCAACCGCATGCATCTTCTGGGGATTAGGAGCCGACGGCACCGTAGGCGCCAACAAGAACTCTATCAAGATCATCGGTGAAGGCACCGAGCTGTATGCACAGGGACATTTCGTATACGACTCCAAAAAGTCGGGCGCACGGACCATTTCCCACCTTCGCTTTGGTCCCAATCCGATCAAGAGCACATACGAGATCGACAGGGCAGATTTTGTGGCTGTCCACCAGTTTGGATTTCTCGAACGCTACGATACGCTCGAGGCCGCTCGTGAAGGCGCAACATTTCTGCTCAATAGCGTCTACGGACCTGATGAGGTTTGGGACAAACTCCCGAGGCCCGTCCAGGAATCGATCATTAACAAAAAGCTCAATTTCTACGTGATCGACGCCTACCATGTCGCGAAGGAAAACAACATGGGTGCGCGCATCAACACGATCATGCAGACCTGCTTCTTCAACCTCTCCGGTGTGCTTCCACCCGACGAGGCGATCGTGAAAATCAAGGAAGCGATCAAAAAGACGTACGGCAAACGCGGAGAGACGGTCGTTCAGATGAACTACCAAGCGGTTGATGCCGCTCTCGAGCATCTGCACAAAGTCGACGTCCCGTCCCAGGTGTCCAGCACGCGGGAACTGCCGCCGATTGTCCCGAACAAATCTCCGGAGTTCGTACGGGAGGTACTGGCAAAAATGATGATCGGGAAAGGCGACAGCCTTCCCGTCAGCATGCTACCGAACGACGGGACCTATCCCACCGCCACCACACAGTGGGAGAAGCGAAACCTCTCTCTCGAAGTACCGGAGTGGGAGGATGACATCTGCATCCAGTGCGGCAGGTGCGTCATGGTTTGCCCGCACCAGGTGATCCGGACCAAAATTGTCGGCGAAGCCGAGCTTGAAGGCGCACCCGAAAGCTTCAAGTCTGCCAAAGCGCGCTGGCGCGAGTTTCCGGACAGCTTGTACACATTGCAGGTTGCAGCGGAAGACTGCACCGGCTGCAAGCTTTGCGTCGAGGTCTGCCCTGCGAAAGACAAGAGTAACGTCAGCCGCAAGGCGCTCAATATGGTCGAGCAACTGCCGCGCAGAGAGCGAAATGTCAAAAACTGGGATTTCTTCCTCAGTCTGCCCGAAGTGCCGCGGTATGGTGGCGACGATGCGCTTGCCTATACCAAGACCAAGGACGTCCAGTTGCTCCGCCCGCTCTTCGAATTTTCGGGAGCGTGTGCGGGATGCGGAGAAACACCATATGTGGGATTGCTCACCCGCCTGTTTGGTGACCGGTCGGTCATCGCCAACGCCACCGGATGCTCAAGCATCTTCGGAGGCAATCTCCCGACAACGCCGTACGCTCAAGACGACAACGGTCGGGGTCCTTCGTGGAGCAACTCGCTCTTCGAGGACAACGCCGAATTCGGCCTGGGCATGCGACTGGCCATCGACAAACAGACAACCTACGCCCGCGAACTGGTGACCCAGCTTCGCGACGAGATCGGTGCCGATCTGGCCGACGCGATCCTGGAGAGCGATCAGACGACGGAAGCCGGCATCAATGCCCAGCGGGAACGCATCGAAACCCTCCGCGAGAAACTGGCGGGACGGGAAGATGGACCATCGAAAGACCTCGTCGGACTCGCAGACGTACTCGCCAAGAAGTCCGTCTGGATCCTCGGAGGTGACGGATGGGCCTATGATATCGGATACGGTGGCTTGGACCATGTGCTCGCAAGCGGACGAAATGTCAACGTGCTCGTTATGGACACCGAAGTCTACTCGAATACGGGTGGGCAGGCGTCCAAGGCTACGTCGCTTGGTGCAGTGGCGAAATTTGCCGCAGGCGGCAAACCGACACCGAAGAAAGACCTTGGCATGATGGCCGCAGGCTACGGTTACGTCTACGTCGCGCAGATCGCGCTGGCGGCAGACAACAACCAGGCGATCAAGGCCTTCCAGGAAGCCGAATCGTATGACGGACCCTCTCTCATCATCGCATATAGCCAATGCATCGCGCATGGCATCGACATGTCGAAAGGGGCGGAGCAGCAGGAGCTTGCCGTCAAGTCGGGCTACTGGCCACTCTGGCGATTCGATCCACGACTCAAGGATGACGGCAAAAATCCGATGCAGCTCGATTCCCGGTCGCCCTCAATGCCACTGAAGGAATACGCTTACCGCGAAAACAGATTCCGGATGCTGCAGCAAACCAAACCGGAAGCCGCAGCGGCATTCATCAAGGAAGCACAGGTGTTGCTCGATGAGAGCTGGAAGAAGTACGAGGAGATGGCCAATAAGTCGTCGGGTGACGGCGCGGCAACCGGACCTCCAAAGCCCGGTCCCAAAAAGCCTCCCGGCAAATCCAAGCTTCCCCCCGGCGCCTGATTTCCGGACCTTCTGAACCAGAATGACCAATTGACAAGAGAACGCGTCATGGATCTATCAACCAGCTATCTGGGCAAACGACTGAAAAACCCCATCGTGCCCTCGGCTTCCCCGCTCTCTCGGCAGGTCGACACCATCAAGGCGATGGAAGATGCCGGTGCAGGTGCCATCGTTATGCACTCACTATTCGAAGAACAGCTTTCGAAAGAAGGCGTGCGCCTCGATCACTACCTGGACTATGGCACCCAGAGCTTTGCCGAAGCCGTTACGTACTTCCCCGACGCGGATGAGTACCATGTCGGTCCGGAACAGTACCTCGAGAACATTCAAGGGGCAAAAGCCGCGGTCGACATGCCGATCATCGGCAGCCTGAACGGGATTTCGCCGGGTGGGTGGATGCGGTATGCACAACAGATTGAGGAAGCCGGGGCAGACGCCCTGGAACTCAACATCTACTACATCCCAACCAATCCGGGCATGACCGGGGCGGAGGTCGAAGACCGGTACGTAGACATCGTCCGCACCGTTAAGGAGAATGTCTCAATACCGCTTTCCGTCAAACTGGGCCCCTATTTCAGCGCGATTGCGAACATGGCCCATAGGCTGTCGGGAGCAGGAGCGGACGGTTTGGTGCTTTTCAACCGGTTCTATCAGCCGGATCTCGATCTCGAAGAGCTCGAGGTGACACCAAACCTCATTCTCAGTACCTCATATGAGCTCCGTCTGCCGCTCCGCTGGGTCGCCATTCTGTACAAGCGCATCGCAGTCGATTTCGCGATAACCAGCGGCGTGCATACGTACGAAGACGTGCTGAAGGGCCTGATGGCCGGCGCGAACGTGACAATGCTCGCTTCGGAATTACTCGAAAACGGCCTCGGACGTATCACGGAGATGCTCGATGCCATGCAGGCATGGATGGAGGAGAACGAGTACGAGTCGGTACAGCAAATGCAGGGCAGTATGAGCCAACAGAGCGTCACCGAACCCAGCGCCTTCGAACGCGCGAACTATATGAAGGTGCTTCAGTCCTGGCAACCGGATCCGACCGGCAAACTTATCGCATAATTTTGTTTGCCGACACGCTTTCTGAAGTGCACGACGTGAGATAACAACGGCCGGCTTCCCGAGAGGGAGTCGGCTGTTTTTTTGTCCAGAAACCACCGGAACCCACCGGTGGCCAAGCCTACCGGTTCGTTCACGTAGCCCTGTATCGCGTCAGCGGCTCCTCATAGGGACCGAAATCTCCAGGAACGAGCCGTTCCTCGTCTTCACCCGGGGTGCCCAGTACTTCATAGACGTCGGCCACCGCTCCCGCACCGATCATCGCAAGCAAGGCGGCACCGAAGGCCGCACCCTGATTCCTGCTGGGCCGGACCAGCGGCACCTGTAATACGTCAGCCGTCATTTGAAGCCAGAAATTAGAGCGGGCACCGCCACCTGTGGCCACCAGGTGATCCACCGCCGTTAGCCCGCCTACAAGGTCAAGGGCATCCTTCATACTGAAGGAAACGCCCTCCATAATCGAGCGAATGATGTCGTCGGCGGTATTTGCCAGGCTCAAACCCGTCCATGATGCCCGCAACGACGGATCCATATGCGGCGTTCGCTCACCCGACAGATAGGGCTTGAATGTGACACCGTTCGCCCCGGGCTTGCTGTTGGACGCCCGTTCCGTAAGATCGGAGAAGGACACCTCGGGCGACAAGGTATCATGAAACCACTGCAGGCTACCGGCAGCGGAAAGCGTCACGCCGAGCAGATGGTAGTCGCCGTCGGCGTGACAGAACAGATGCACTCTGCCCTCCGGCTCCGGCCGCGGTTCGGAGAGTGGCATGAAGATTACACCCGACGTCCCCAGACTCATACTGCCCCGCTCCGGATACCGGTTGGAAATACCGAGGCCGGTCGCCGCGGCAGCATTGTCGCCCGCACCGGCAATGACCGGCATCCCCGAGGGCAAACCGCAG
>CAZIIP010000174.1:0-1642 GCA_964539455.1 uncultured Rhodothermales bacterium | reverse complement strand
GATTTCCGGGAAAAGGGTGACCGGTAAATTCACCGCAGCCAGAATGTCTGCATCCCAGTCCTTTTTGGCGAGGTTTAGGCAGCCTGTTCCCGAGCCGTCGCTGGGTTCCGCAGCAAAACGTCCGGTGAGCTGGTACGAGAGATAGTCCTTTGGAAGCAATACCTTTGCCAGCCGATCGAAGGCCGCGGTCTCCCGCTCCCGCATCCAGAGCACCTTGGGAAGCTGAAAGCCCGTTGCAGCGCGGTTCCCGGTGCGTGAGATCAGCTCGGACCTGGGGACCGCCCTTTCGATTGCCTCTACCTGCGATCCCGTGCGCTGGTCATTCCAGAGCGGCGCAGGCCGGATCACACTGCCCTCCGCATCCAGCGGTACCATTCCGTGCATCTGGCCCGAAAAGCTCATTCCCCCCGGTTCATATGCATCGATTTCCCGTGCCAGATCGGCCAGCGCCTGGTAGCAGGCGTGCATCCAGTCCTCCGGCCGCTGTTCCGTCCACCCCGGCTGGGGGGTAAGCAGCGGATAGGTGGCGGTAGCCTCCGCCACCATTTCTCCCGTTGGTGTCACCGCTACTGCACGGATGCCCGACGTTCCCAGATCAAGTCCTATAAAAACTGATTTCTTGGATGACATGTTGCTTTCCGGTCTTGTGTCTTGCTAAGTGCAGTCGGGTATGGCATTCGCCCAACCCGTCCCATTTACCGTGTGTTGATGTACCGTGTCTTCTCATTCCGGCATCGTAACGCCCGGCCAACCGTCCGTTCTGAATGGCGATGCGGGAAGGCCTGCGCGGTTATATAGATTGACATCCGGATTGTCGGCCCACCCGTATCGCACGGCAACCGGATCGGATATTCCCTCGCCGGTGACGACGACTTGGTCGCCCTCTATACGCGCTTTTGCCCAAACGAACTGGCTGTCCGGACCGGCCATCACGAAGCCTGTCAGACTGTCACCTCCAGCAACCAGGCCTCCGTCTACGTAATCAAATGACAGTCTGGCTTCCATCCCCTCGACTTCCATTGCCCGGAACAGCGGTCCCGACGCCACCGCGTCATTATCATAGGCGACGGCGAGCGCGCTCTGTGCAAGCCTTGCACCCACGTCCTGCTTATTGCGCGGATGGATGTCATCCGCCTCACCAATGTCGATCGTTACCGCCATTCCGGTCTGCTCCAGCTGCAGCGCCATCATTTGCGCTTCCCTGAGTTCGGCCCAGGCACTTTGCTCACCGGGATCGGTTTGCGGCGCCCTATAATTGGCCAGTTGAACGAAGAAAAACGGCAGTTCGGCCTGGTTCCAGTGTGAGCGCCAATCTCTAATCATCGCCGGAAAAAGTCGTCTGTACTCGAATGCCCGTCCCGCATTGCTTTCGCCCTGGTACCATATCGCTCCTTTGACACGCAGAGGCGTAAGTGGCGCGATCATCCCGTTGAAGAGCACCGACGGCAGGTCCTGGATACGGGGCATGGATGGCCGCTGAGACAAATCGCCAAGTGGAACGGCCGCGCGGTACTTCCATTCGCCCGCGAGTGGAATCGGCATAGCGCGCGAAGGTCCCGCAGCTTCGATCCGCATGTCCGAGGCCGACGCCGTAAAACCACCCCCCCCACCCGTGTCGAGCACGCGAATAGTGAGCACGTTT
>CAZIIP010000173.1:0-7448 GCA_964539455.1 uncultured Rhodothermales bacterium | reverse complement strand
CACGTTGGGCAGGGTCGTGACGATGCCCATCGAGAATTCCCGTTCCAGTCGCTCCTGAACGATTTCCATATGGAGCAAGCCCAGGAAGCCCACCCGGAAACCGAAGCCGAGTGCGGTGGACGTCTCGGGTTCATAGGAAAGGGCCGCATCATTGAGTTGGAGGCGACCCAATGACGATCGCAGATCTTCGAAGTCGTCGGAATCCGTTGGATAGAGGCCGCTAAAAACCATGGGTTTGACCTCGCGAAAACCCGGTACCGGATCTTCCGCACCATCTTTGGCAAGCGTCACCGTGTCGCCGACACGTGTATCCCTTACATCTTTGACGGAGCCGATGATGTAGCCGACCTCGCCCGCGCCCAGCGTTTCGAGCGGCTTCATCCCCAATTGCAGCATGCCGATTTCTTCGGCGAGATAGACCTTGTTGTTCGACATGAAGCGGACGGAGTCGCCCGTATTGAGCTTTCCTTCAAACAGGCGGCAATAGACTACCGCTCCCCGGTACGTATCGAACACGGAGTCGAAAATGAGGGCTTTGAGGGGGGCCTCCGGATCACCGGTTGGTGGAGGGATCCGGCGGACGATCTCCTCGAGCAGTTCAGCGACACCTTCGCCGGTTTTGCCGCTAACCGCCAGCACGTCTTCTTCATCTCCTCCAATCAGATCCAGGATGCTCTGCGAGACCTGTTCGGTCCGGGCGCTCGGCAGATCGATCTTGTTGAGCACGGGGATGATTTCCAGACCCTGATCGATTGCCAGATAGAGATTTGAGATGGTTTGCGCTTCGATGCCCTGAGCCGCATCTACGACCAGCACGGCGCCTTCGCACGCCTTCAATGCCCGCGATACTTCATAGGAAAAATCGACGTGGCCCGGCGTATCGATGAGGTTGAGCACGTATTGCTCGCCGTCCTCTGCCTGGTACGACATCCGGATCGCGTGACTTTTGATTGTGATGCCGCGCTCCCGCTCGAGGTCCATGCTGTCGAGCATCTGCTCCTGCATGTCACGGCCGGACACCGTTCCGGTGGCCTCCAACAGCCGATCCGCAAGGGTACTTTTGCCGTGATCGATGTGAGCGATTATGCAAAAGTTGCGTATGTGAGAGGCGTGGTTTTTCATGCGCTGCCTTACATACCGGGAAGCTTCAAAAAGCGGCCCTCACCGTTCAGTCAAAGTCCACCGCAATGGCTGCCTGCGCGAAGTTTTCGCTACTCCGCCGTCGTCTTGTTTTCGTCGATTACTGCGTTACCGGACGCGTGCGGTGTGTCGATACTTGCGGGCGGAACAGGCACTCTTGCCGTAGCCGGCATTTTTTCCTCGGCCATTCGTGCATCCTCGGCAAGTCGTTCCTCGATCGCACCATGGAGTGCGATGATGGCAATGACGCCGCAGACGATGGCCATATCGGCAACATTCCAGATTGGAAAGAGCGTAACGTGTTTGCCACCAAGGAACGGGATCCAGTCCGCCGCCCGACCGCTGAATACGTTGACATGCACAAAGTCGACGACTCGACCCTGGAGGAGCGGCGCATAGTCGAAAATCCAACCGTAGAGCACACGGTCGACAATATTGCCGAACGCCCCTCCGAGTACAAATGCGAGGCTCAAGCGATAGCCCAATTTCATCGTGCGGGCGTGCCAGAGATAGAACACAATGGCAATGGTGGCTGCAATCGAGAGCGCGGTTACCAACAGCGGGACGCCAAGCGTCAATCCAAACGCCATCCCGGCGTTTTCGGTAAACGTCAGGCGGAACCAGTCCCCAACAACGGGGATGGTCTGCCCGAGGTACATGTTGGTCTTCACCAGCACCTTCGTGATCTGGTCGAGGACAAGGACGAGGAATGTGATCCAGAGTACGCGCACGCGAATCGCTTATCGGCGTTGCTTCATCTTTGCCTTGATGGAGATCTCGGTGTGCGGAACAGCTCTCAGCCGCTCTTTGGCGATGGGTTCGCCCGTCACCTTGCAGATGCCGTATTCCTTCTTCTTGATGCGTTCGATGGCCCGGTCGAGATACCCTACATACTTTTGTTGCCTGGCAATCATCATGTAGAGTTTCTCCCGTTCCATGGCATCTGTTCCTGCATCCGCCATATGGAAACTGTAAGCGGAGTCGCCCTGATCCTGCTCACGAGCATCCTCTAACTGGATGCGCATGCGGTCGATCTCTTCGAGCGCGCTCACGCGTTTTTCCTTGATCAGAACGGCAAATTCTTCCAGTTCCTTGTCGCTGAATGGTGTCAGCCTTTCCTGTTTTATGTCTTTTTCTTCCATCTGAGTATCCATAGATGCAAGTAGTGTAATATGCTAGAAGAGGCCTCTCAGGAGCTATCCCGACCTGATTTGGAACGTGCGGGTTGGCTGTCAGCTGACTTGGTCAGAGCTATGTCGACACGTTCACCATCGATGTCATGACTGGCTTGATGATCACCGACAGGATCTTCGGTAGCTTCCAACTCATTTGCCAATGTCTCGTTCCGTATCCAGCGCCCGTTTGCAGCTACCGAATTCGTCAACAATTCCGTGCCCGAGAAACGGATTTCAATTCTATCGACTACTTCGAATCCCGCATCCTTGCGCATTTTCTGGACGCGGTTCACAAACTCTCGTGCCAGTCCTTCTCCACGCAAGTCGTCGTCTATGTGTACATCCAACGCGACGGTGACACCCTGCTCCTGTCCGACCAGCCAACCCTCGATTCCTTCGCTGTGAATCTCCACATCGTCTATACCCAGCACCACCGGATCCTGTCCCTCAACATCGATCACGAGTTCACCCGACGCCTCGAAATCGTTGACGGCATCGGTATCGAGCGCGCGAACGGAAGCGGCCACCGGCTTCATGAGTGGCCCCAGCCGTTTGCCGAGGACTTTGAAATTGGGTTTTGCCGATTTGTGGACGACCCCGGAAGACGTGGCAACGTATTCGATATCCTTGATGTTAACCTCATCGAGGATAATGTCTCTCACAGCCTCAACATGTGCTTCATCTACCAAACCACCGGTTACGACCAGGATGCGGGACAGTGGTTGCCTGACGTTGATCTTCATCTGGTTTCGAAGAGAGAGCACGACGGATGAAACCGTGCGCGCAATTTGCATCCGCAATTCGAGGTCCTTGTCTTGCGCCTCTTTGCGGCACTCCGGAAACAGCGATAGGTGAACGGACTCCGTCTCTTCCAGGCCCGTGGACCCATTCAGCGCCCTGTACAGCCATTCCGCATACATGGGTGCAATCGGAGCCATTAACTTGGCCATCCCGATCAGACATTCGAACACCGTTTGATATGCTGCAGTCTTGTCGACGCCGTGGCCCGACTTCCAGAATCTTCGCCGGCTCCGGCGGACATACCAGTTCGACAAATCGTCGAGAAATTGTTCCACCAGACGGGCAGCCCGCGTCGCATTGTATGTATCGTAGGCGTCATCGACTGCTTCGATTGTGGTATTCAATCGGCTGATGATCCAGCGATCGAGTTCAGCGCGCCGGTCGAGGTCGACGGGTGCTTCTTTGTATCGGAAACCGTCGATGTTGGCGTAGGTGGCAAAGAAATTGTATGTATTGCTAAGCGTGCTGAAGAATTTCCGCTGTGTATCCCTGAGCCCCCTGTCGGTCCATCGAATATTCTCCCATGGCGGGGAATTGCTCATCATGAACCAGCGCACCGGATCCGCTCCATACTTCGTCATCACATCGAAGGGTTCCACGGCGTTGCCCTTCGATTTGGACATCTTCTCGCCGTTTTCGTCCAGGAGCAGCCCGTTAACGACCACATTCTTGAACGCCGGTGTGCCCATTACGAGACTGGAAATCGCGTGCAGGGTATAGAACCAGCCGCGTGTCTGGTCGACGCCTTCAGCAATGAAATCGGCCGGGAAGTTTGCCTCGAATTGTTCCTTGTTCTCGAACGGATAGTGCCACTGCGCAAACGGCATAGCACCCGAATCGAACCACACGTCCACCAGATCGAGTACGCGGCGCATGGTGCCGCCGTCCGGCGCATCCCACGTCAGCGTATCCACAAACGGGCGGTGTAGATCGAGCGCGTCGTCGTCCGGTACGGCATCACCGCATTTTTCCCGCAACTCGGCGATCGAGCCGATCACTTCGAAGTACTCCGAGTCCGGCGCATCGCTTTGCCAGATCGGAAGCGGCGTCGCCCAGTACCTCCGTCTGCTCAGCGCCCAGTCGACGTTGTTTTCCAGCCAGCGGCCGAACCGGCCCGCACCGATCGATGCCGGCTGCCAGTTGATCTGCCGGTTCAGTTCTATTAGCTTGTCCTTGTGCGCCGACGTCCGGATGAACCAGCTCTCCATCGGATAGCTGATCAGCGGTGTGCCTTTCCGCCAATCATGCGGATAATTGTGCACGTAGGAATCCTGGCAATAGAGCACCCCCCTGTCTCTGAGGTCGCGGACCACGTACCGGTCGGCATCCTTGAACCACATTCCGCCGACAAGCGGCAATTCACTCTCGAACGTGCCTTCAGGCCCTATCGGATTGATCAGCGGCAGACCCTCGGCCTGACCAAGGTTATAGTCGTCTGCGCCGAATGCCGGTGCAATGTGCACGATTCCCGTTCCCTCCTCGGTGGACACGAAGTCGGCCGGCAACACCCGCCACGCCGACTCACGGTTTTCAGGCGTCGCGAAATAATCAAATACGGGCCGGTACGCTTTCCCCAGCAGGTCTTTTCCAGTGCAGGTATCCACCACCTCAAATGCTTCTTTCAGCACCGAAAGCAGGTCCTCGGCCAGTATCAATTCTTCCTGCCCGGAAGCGCCCTCGGGCGTCAGACGTACCCGTGCATACCGGATGTCCGGACCTACGGCAAGGGCCGTATTCGAAATGAGTGTCCACGGCGTCGTCGTCCACGCCAGAAATGAAACGCCCGGTTCGTCCGCCAGTGCAAACCGCACGAAGACGCTGGGATCCTGTACCTCCTTGTATCCCAGACTCACCTCATGCGACGAGAGCACCGTGCCGGATCCGGGGCTGTACCATTGGATCTTGTATCCCTTAAACAGCAGCCCCTTCTTGTGCATCTCCTTGATGAGCCACCAGACCGTTTCGATATACCGGTTGGTGTACGTGACATAGGGCGCGTCAAGATCCACCCAGTAACCCATGCGGACCGTCATCCGGTCCCACAGGTCCGTGTAGCGTTGAACACTCTCGCGGCAGGCCGCGTTATAACGCTCGATGCCATACTCCTCTACCTCCTCGCGTCCCTCAAGTCCCAGTTCCTTTTCGACTTCGATCTCAACGGGCAATCCATGGGTGTCCCACCCGGCGCGGCGCTCCACCAGACACCCTTTCATGGTCCGGTATCGGCAGAAAGCGTCCTTGATCGTCCGGGACATCATATGATGCAGACCCGGCTTGCCGTTTGCCGTCGGGGGACCCTCATAGAATGAAAAATGGGGAGCTCCGCGGCGCTGCTCGAGGCTCTTCCGAAACGTCCCTCGTTCCTCCCACCAGGCCAATACCTCTTCTTCAATGGACGGAAAATCGAATGCCGTGATTTCAGGGAATGCTTTGCTCACCGCTCTAGCTGGATTGCCCAATGATGATCCGCCGAACAGCTTCAATTCGACGGCGATTTTAGCCTAGAAATGTACGAAATATCTTCTATCTGCGCGCGCCTTTGCGCGAAGACGGGGCGATCTACAGGTGGGATATGATGCCGGACATGATGCGGGTCAAATGCGGTTCCGCCGCAGCGGCCGCCTCCAGGATCTCCGGTATGGACACGGGGGCCAGCGTATCGGGGAAGCACTCGTCGGTGATGACCGAAAGGGCGAGTACGCGGACGCCCATATGCCGGGCCACGATGACCTCCGGTACCGTACTCATCCCCACTGCGTCCGCTCCGATGCGATGCAGGAAACGGTACTCGGCGCGGGTTTCCAGATTGGGGCCGGTTACCGCTACATAGACCCCTTCCTCCAACCTGATTCCGGCATTTTTGGCTTCCGTGAGGGCCAAACGCCGCAATTCGGGGTCGTAAGGATCGCTCATGTCCGGAAATCGCGGTCCCCATTCGTCCACATTCGGACCGACTAGCGGATTCACTCCCTGCAGATTGATGTGGTCGGAAATCAACATGATATCCGAACGCTTGAATCCCGGGCGCATGCCGCCGGCCGCATTCGATATGAGCAGGAAGGAAACGCCCAGCGTAGCCATCACCCGGACGGGAAACGTAATCTCCCGTGGCGAATAGCCTTCATACAAGTGAAATCGGCCCCGCATGGCCATCACGTCCGTACCTTCGAGGGTGCCGACCAACAGTTCTCCGGTGTGGGACTCGACGGTGGCGAGCGGAAAGCCGGGAATGTCCGCATAGCCGATTCGCGTACCGGCATCGATAGCTTCGGCCAGTTGTCCGAGGCCGGTGCCGAGAATGATACCGACGCGAGGGCGGTTCTCTGTCGCTGCGGCAACGACCGCTGCCGCGGCGTCTACCTGTCGCCGGTATTCAGCAATATCCGTCATGGGCCTCTCCGGCGGTTTGGGCTATGAGATGTCGCGAAGGATCCGGCGAATTTTTTTCATTTCCTCTGAATCTTCCGGGTTGTCATTTTCTTCCGGTTGCTCATTTTCCCGTGCATCGGGTAAGATCGGAGCCCGTTCATCGTCCCGGATTGTCTCTTCGTCATCCGGTTCACCGGTCGCCGATTCCTCGGGCACCGATCCTCTGAAGAGACCCAGATCGATTTCATCCTCCTCGTGGTCTCCGGGCTCCTCTTCTACGTCGAGCGTACGCTCGTCTACTTTCAGCTCGTGAAGCTCCGGCATAACGATTTCCTCGTTTTCCTCCGTGACCAACTCTTCCATGGCACCCTCGGCCTCCGGGAATTCGGTACCCGCTTCCTCCTCCACGTCCGGCTCACCGGCATCCGCAATCCCGTCAACCGGGCGAGATGCCGTGTCCTGCTTAAGCTCCTCGGCGGCCTCTCCGGTACCCGCTTCCTCCTCCACGTCCGGAACCTGGTCCACATCATATGGAACATCCCGCCCGACCTGCTCTTCGGCCGTACTCGGTTCGCCGGTTTCATCGCGTTTCTCCGCACGGTTGGTTTCCGGCGGCAGCAGTTTTATAAATCCGATCGGATCGTCTTCCTCATACCTGGCGAGGACTTCCATCTCGGAGAGCAGGAATCCCCGAAGTCGTGAGACCATTTCGTTTCGATGGTCGAACAACCGCGTGACTTCCTTTTTGAGCTGCCGTTTCTCGTCCTCCGTCTCATCAACGCGTGATCGAGAAGTATCTTCGATCGCGCGTCGTTTTTGATCGGCCTCCTCGAGGATGGCGCGAGATTTGGCATCAGCCGTTTCGACCAGACGCTCCGCCTTCAACTCCGCCTGTTCGACAATGAGTGCCGCCTTTTCCTCCGCCTGCCGCGTAGTGCGCAGTGCATTCTCTCTCGCAGTATT
>CAZIIP010000172.1:0-7461 GCA_964539455.1 uncultured Rhodothermales bacterium | reverse complement strand
CGACGAGCAGAACGACCGTTCCCACAACGAGCAGTTTCGCCAGAAGCATCAGGTCGGTCATGGATTCGAGGTAGCTGAACAGGTGTCCGAATGCAGGTCGATGCTTCAAATGTAGGGTGGCCGGCACAGAAAAATGAAGTCGGCGGCCAATTCAAACCGTTTCTGCGGCCAGGGACCGATGCTACCCACGGATCGATACAGGTCATTACTTGCCATACCGGCAATGCTCATTCGATCTCCGCCCGGCGGATGGCGCCTGCGCCCGTGGTTGCCGCCCGCTCTACACCGATTCCCAGGCGATCGATCAGCAGCCTGTCCAGTTCGGGTAGAGATCGTGGATTCAGGAGGTTCAATGCCTTAATGCCGCACAATTTCTCGATGAGTTGGATGCCGGCATAGGTGTTCGTGGCGACGCCGCTTACCAGATCCGGGCGGACACCGAATGCATGCATGACGCCTACAACGGCATATGGATCAGACGCGCACAAGACGGTACACCGGATCAGGTGCTCGATCTCTCGAAATGCCAAGTCTCCATTGTAGGGCTCCAGCGGCGAAGCTCCTATCTCGATAACGGCGACATCGGCTTCCGCTTCCGCCATGTGTGAGAGCAGAATGCCCAGGCGCTCACGGTATTCCTCCTGTGGACAAACGGTTGATGCAAGGCCGACATCTACAAAGTCGAACACAGAATCCGCGCCTACGTCGTGCATACTCAGAATGTCCCGAAAGCGTCCCGCACCGCTGAGCTTGGCGCCGACGACCCGCAAACCATGTGATTTCAGCAAACGGATAATCTTCCGGGCTACCGTAGTTTTTCCCGCCGACATCGAGCTGCCGACCATGAGCACCGTAGACGTCTCGAATTTCCTTTCATGTAAGGGCAGCGTAAACTGCCCCATGTTTGCCTTTTCTCCATCTACCAGCACATGACCACGATAGATCAGTGGCAGGACCTGTGGCATGATGGGGGACTTTGATGTCATAGTGCCGAAGAGCCCCGCGCCGGTCAGCGCGTGGAACGTCCCCTTTTCCGTACTTTTTCTCCATGACCCCGTAGCCTCTAATGTGGCATATCTTTCACCCCAGGCACCAATTACAAGATCACCCTTTGCAACATCCATCATACGTCCATCCACACGCTCAATCCGGGACAACTCACCAACCGTCCTCAGGACTTCTCCCACCACATAATCCCCGCACTCCCAGTTGGATCGCCGGATTTTGGCAACTTCAAACGGTAGCTGTTCGAGCGCCGCAATACGCGTGAGCGACGAGTACACGAACCGGGGATCATGCGCGGGTGAGTAGTCGATCATCTAACCATCCGGTTAATCTTCGAACGGATCGAACAACAGCAACATAGCCAGGAGGGCCGTCCGTTCCACCAGCCCGTGCGCCAGAAGATGTTCGTGCGTTGCGTGGGCGCCGTCACCGACGGCCCCGAGCCCGTCCAGAGTAGCCGTGAACAGACTGGTTGTGTTTCCGTCGGAGCCTCCACCGGCCGTGCCTTCCTTCAATCGTAGCCCGAGCTGGCTTCCCGCATCTCTGGCAGCCCTCCACAATCGCCGATTGCGTGGCGTCGGTTCCATTGGCGGACGGCCGATCCCGCCCTTGATTTCGAGCGCAACACCGGGGGTTTGCGGTTTTAGCGCCTTGATGTGGGCTTCAATCCTCGCGGCATCCGCGTGTGTGGGCACGCGCACGTCCACGATCGCGGTACTTTCCGGCGCAACGACATTGGGGCGAATCCCACCATCGATTTGGCCGACATTGACACTGATACCGCGTTCGTAGTCATTGAGCGCGTGTAATTGCTGAATGACGTGCGCTAACTCGACAATGGCGCTTGCCCCCTTTTCCGGATCGAGTCCGGCGTGTGCCGCCTTCCCCCGGACGACCACCGTAAATCGACCGCCGCCCTTGCGTGCCGTCTTCAGCTTTCCGTCCGGGCCCAGCGAAGGCTCCAGAACGTAGGTGCGATCGACAATCCGCGCGAGTCGCCGGATCATCACCTGTGATTCGTGACTGCCGATTTCCTCGTCCGAATTAATGAGCACCACGGGCGTCACCCGCAGTTCAACACCCACCTCACGAAGAAGGCGCAACGCAAATATGATCTGCGTGAGCCCGCCTTTCATATCGTAAACTCCCGGTCCTGCTACCTGCCCGTTCCGGACACTGACCGGCATGCGTTTCAGCGTGCCCTTGGGCCAGACCGTGTCACAGTGCCCGAGTAGCAATTGGAGCGGCCGGTCTCGCTTGCGTTCTGCAGGTCTGGCATAGAGAAATCCACCGGAGCTTCTACCCGGTCGCATCCAGGTCGCAAATTCCAAGGCATTCAACTCGTCGGACAGCCGCTCCATCACAGGCAATTGTGCGGCCGCGTCATGAGAGGGTGACTCCATTCGGGCGAGTTGCTGCAGCAAGTCGAGCATGGGAGTCCGCAGCTCTTCCGCCGCTTCGTTTATGATGTCCGGAGAAACGCGCCACATGACAGCCACGCTACTTTTCAAAATTTGACGGGAATGGAAACGAGTAACTCTCGCTCACCTTCGCATAGCGACCCGGGTGGAGGTACGCCAAAAGTGGCGCCTTGAAGATCAATTCCTGATCATCCACATCGGCTTCCCTGTAAAAGTCCTCGCGCACATACGCGGCTACAATCTTCCCAGCGATCAGGCTGTTGCGCCCGAAATCGTCGACGATTCGATCAAGGGTGCACTCCAGACAAACCGCCGCATCATCGATCAGGACACCGTCAATCTTCGCGGCCTGCTTCTGCGGCAGTTCGCGCAGTACGGGCTTCTTGCCCTGTGCGTCTCTTCTGGATGTGGCAGCGAGACTCGCTTCGACGATCTGGTTCGTCGTCGGAAAGCTGACGGTAAACGCTTTTGTCTCTCGAATATTGGTATATGTTCGATGCGTCGGCGCACAGACGAATCCGAAAAAGGCATCCCATCCAAGTGGCATGGCCATATGTTTGGGTGCGAAGTTGTAGGTATCGTCTTCGCGAGAACCAACGATCACCAATGGAGAAACCATAAAAAAGGCTTCCCAAATCGGTCGATCCAGGCCGACCTGCACCATCTTTTCACTCGCTGCATCCATAACTGACCGGTTTCCGTATCGGGTTGACCGCGGCCACTCTCGGCCATTCGACAAGATAGTTGATCCGTTGTATGTTCCTCTATAGCATACGCATAATACCCGAACATCTACCCGGGAAAAACCGGAACCACTAGCGATTTCCATGGCCGCTCAAGCGATCGAAACGACCGGTATCCATCTCGCGCGTCGCATCTGCAATGCACTGACCCGCACCTACAGCTGCGAAGTATCGATGACCTACGGCGATGCATCGCTTGATGTGGAATGGACCCGATAGGGCGTCGTCGCGCTGGTGGCCCGAACGGTCGAAAACGGCATCGCCGACGGCACCTTCAGGCCCGACCTCGATCCCTTTCAAACAGCCATGGTACTCTGGGCACAAACACGCGGCCTCCTTCTTATTTCGAAAATGCATCCGAAAGAAGTGCCGTTCGACGACTTGAAGATGCAGGCGTTTTCGTTCATCGAACGGGCGATTGCCGCCGAACGTCCCTAGCTCCAACCGTTTCAATCCGTGACCACTCACCCGCTCTTCCAATCTGTCTTTTTAGCCATGAGTCAATTTTCGTACCTGATTCAAACCTCGTTGTCGATCGCGCTACGTGGATTGCGCATGATGATCATTGCGTTGCTTCCCTTCTTCGGAGCGCAAACGGCATCGGGACAGACCACACCCGTCGACCGGTACGTTCAAATGGGGTTGCGGAACAACCTCGCGTTGCAGTCACAGGAAATGGATGTCGATCGCAGCAGGCTTGCGCTCATCGAGGCGAAACGCAGCTTTATGCCTACGGTGAAATTGCAGGCTCGCTACTCACGGGCGAGGGGTGGCAGGACCATCCTTTTTCCCGCAGGCGATCTTCTGAATCCGGTCTACAGCACATTGAACCAGTTGTTGAGCGCCCAGGGAGCAGGGATGCCTTTCCCGACTCTGGAAAACGAAGTGATTCCGTTTCTGCGCGAACGGGAGCAGGATACCCACGTTCGGGTAGTGCAGCCAATCATTCAACCGGCACTTTTCTACAACAAGCGTATCAAGGAAAACCAATATGCTTCCGATGTCGCCGCTTTCGACTCTTTTCAACGCGACCTGGTTGCGGACATCAAAACGGCATATTTCTCCTATCTCAAGACCGAACGTGCGGTTTCCATATACCGCACAGCCGTGGCGCTCGTCAGCGAAAACCTCCGGGTTAACGAGCGCCTGTTCGATCGGGGACAAGTCACCCGTGATGCGATATCACGTTCAGAAGCGGAGGTGCTTGCGATTCGACAAGCTCTCTCGGAGGCGGAACGGGATCGAAAACTCGCACGGTCGTACGTCAACTTCCTCATAAACCGGCCACTGGCCGATTCGCTCGAGCAAATCTCGGATGCCGACCTCGCGTCACTTGCAGCAAAAATGATAGCGGACGTAGGCGACATCCGCCGGGAAACCGGGTTCTGGGTGGAAACGGCACTCGAGCGAAGGGCGGAGATAAGCAGGCTCGAAAGCGGGCTAAAGGCTGCAACCGCCGGAAGAAATCTCGAGCGCTCCGGTCGCATTCCCGGACTCAGTTTTGTGCTCGATGTGGGTGTACAGGGAGAAGACTACCGACTGGATGCCGATTCGGATTATTGGATGGCATCCGCCGTGTTGAACTGGACACTCTTTGACGGCTTGCAGCGCAGGGCCCGCATTGAACGGGCCGAGCGAACGCGCCGGCAGCTGGTCTCACAGCGGAATGCGCTCGAAAAACAGATAGAACTGCAGGTTATCGAAAGTGCCGAATCGGTTCATGTGGCGGGAAATTCGCTGGTAGCCGCCGAGAAGCGGCTCCAGACGGCCAGGCTTACCTACCGGCTCGTTGCCCGTCGCCATGAACAAGGAATGGCCAATCAGGTCGCGTTGCTGGATGCACGCACCACCTTGACCAACGCCGAACTCAATCTCGCCGTGACGCGGGCAGACCTTTTGATTCGTCTCGCGGAACTGGAGCGGGCTACGGGCCGATACCCGCTGTCGTAAGTGAACGTTTCATTGCTTCCCGACAATCTTCGAATCCGATGATACATATTCCCCTTTTCAGCCGTTTGCGCCTGCACACTCTCAACCTTGTGCATGCGCAACTCATCGCAGCCATCCTTCTCATCGCACTCTTTTCTGCCTGTTCCACACCCGAATCCGATCAAACGGAGGTCGAAGAATGGACGCCGGTGGAAGTCGGACAGGTCCGGCGGGTCGCTCGGAGTTTGCCCATCCGAACATCGGGTCGTCTGGCAGCCAAGCTGGAGGCGAAACTCTCCTTCAAGATCGGAGGCGTCATCGATGCCGTTCTCGTTGAAGAAGGCCGACGGGTGACACGGAACCAACTGCTTGCGCGGCTCGATCCGGCGGAAATCGATGCCCGCGTGGCACAGGCTGAAGTGGCACTGGAGAAAGCCCGGCGTGACTATCGTCGCGCGGAGGCACTGTATCGCGACACGGTCGCCACCCTCGAACAACTGCAAAACGCAGAGAGTGGTCTTGCCGCAGCACAGGCACAGTTTGAGGAAGCGGCCTTCAACCGGAAACATGCCGAAATCCGCGCGCCTTCGGACGGGAGCATTCACAAGCGACTCGCGGAAGCCGGCGAGCTGGCCGGTCCCGGACAGCCCATACTCTTGTTCGGTAGTTCCTCGGAGGGATGGGTATTGCGCACCGGCATCGCCGACCGGGATGTGGTGCGTATTCAAAGGGGCGATGAGGCGGAACTTCATTTTGATGCATTTCCCGACAAGATCTTCCACGGTCGCGTCACTGAGATTGCAAGTGCCGCAGATCCAATGAGCGGTACGTTCGAAACGGAAATCCGCGTGGAGGACCCCGAATCCCTGCTGCGATCGGGTTTTATCGCCTCGGCCGATATACGTCCCGAACGCACTGACACCCTCTATCTCATTCCGACGAACGCCCTTGTGGGTGGGGACGGCCGATCGGGACGGGTTTTCGTGCTCTCCGGCGACAACGACCGTGTCGAAGAGCGGACGGTGCCCATCGCCCGCATTCTCGACGATTCTTTGGCACTATCCGGCGGTCTGTCCGCTGACGACCGGATCGTGGTTACGGGTGCTCCATATCTGGCGGACGGCGATCCTGTTCACGTCGTCCAGTAGCGCTGCCCTGCCGATAGCTTCATACATTCTGCAAATCCATGCGCCTTCCCGAAATCGCCATTCGCAACCATCAGTTCACGATTGTTTTCGTACTGATGCTCACACTTTTCGGCTTCGTTTCGTTCCTGACGATGCCACGGTCGGAAGATCCCATGACACGGTTCTCGGCCGCTTCCGTCGTTGTCGTTTACCCGGGCGTCAGCCCGACCGATCTGGAGCAACTCGTCGCCGATCCGATCGAAGAGGTTATCAATGAATTAGAGGACCTCGAAGAAGTGGACACGGCAGTCGAGGACGGTCTGGTGACCCTCTTCGTCCGGTTCCTCATCGGGAGTGACCCCGATGACAAATTCGGTGAAGTTCAGGATGCCGTTAACGGCGTCTCCGATGAACTCCCGGATGGCATTGTGCTGCTGGATGTCATCAAGCAAGACATTACCTCGGTCAGCATTCTCCAACTCGCGATGGTGTCCGACGAGGCCTCCTACCGTCGACTGCAAAGGGAAGCCGAGCGTCTGGAACGGCAACTGGAGCGCGTGCCGGGGGTCAAACGTGCTTCCTCGTGGGCTTATCCGGAGCAGCAAGTCGATGTAGCCCTGGATATCGAGCGGCTACACGCGACCGGGATGTCACTGGGCCGGGTTGTCCAGGCCATACAAAGCCAGGCCGCAAACATTCCGGGCGGTCAGATAGAATCCACCAACCAACGTTTCAATGTTCGGACGAGCGGGGAGTATGAATCGCTCGAGGACATTCGTCGAACAATTGTCGGCTCGAATGGCGGCCGCATCGTTTACGTCGACGACGTTGCGGACATTTCGTTTGGGTATGCCGAACCTACTTATGTCGCCCGCAATAATGGGCGCCGTGCCGTCTTTTTGACCGTCGTCCAGCGAGAGAATACCAACATTTTCGACGTAATGGAGAACGTGAATGAGGTGATTGGTGATTTCTCTTCCGAATTGCCCTCCGATATTCGTCTCGAGACCGTCTTCGACCAGGCCGAAAGCGTGCGCTATCGCGTTACATCTTTCTTCCTCAACCTCCTTCAGGGTTTGATTCTCGTGGGCCTGGTGGTGCTGTTGGCGCTGGGTCGAAGTGCGTCGCTCGTCGTGGTCACCGCCATCCCGTTGTCGATCTTCATCGCCATCGGATGGCTCGATCTATCCGGGTTCGGGCTGCAACAGATGTCTATCGTCGGACTGGTAATCGCGC
>CAZIIP010000171.1:1882-7478 GCA_964539455.1 uncultured Rhodothermales bacterium | reverse complement strand
TTTCGGCACGCTTTTCGTCGATCACCTTCCACCCTACATGATCCATTGCAACAGGATCGGTCGAGAAGTACATGGTCTCGTGCGGCCACATATACTCTTTCACTTTCCCGCCCGGTCCGCCGTGATAGGCACCCCAAACGCCATCCAGAATATGGAGCACGACCCGCTCGCGGATAATCGGATGGTCGACAATGGCCGGGATGAACCACCCGCAGGTATTCAGGGTTGTTGAGGAATGACTTCGGCTTACGTTGTTCACCAAGCCGTGCGACATGTTTTTCAGGGCAAGCGTGATGCCTGCAGACTGGTGGTGCTTCAGCACGCACAGGTTGATCACTTTGTTGACATCCTTCGTGATGAAATTTGCCAGGTAGGATCGCCTGTGATGGGATTCCTGCGGATTGCCTCTGGGATGAACAAGCGGTACCTCGATGTACTCGTCCTCGTCATACATCTCCATGTCGAGCTGTATGGGATGTCCTTCATCCGATCCGTATGTCCATCGCACACCTTCCGGCAGCCATTTGTCAAATCCGGCCTGGAGGAAGATGCGTTTCTCCCGGTCGTAGGCCAGTATGTCTCTGCGCGGAATCCCGGCCAGTGCGAGTCCGGCTACGATTTCATGAACCACGGCCGGCGATGAAATGACGTGCGGCCTGCCGACACCGTTTAATTTCAACCCTACTACGTCTCCCGGCTGGAAGAAGACACGCCAGGCTTCAGCCGGGGAGTCTGCACCGGTGAGCGCCTGCAATCCCGAATTCAACATTGCTCGAACGGAGGTTTGACGATACGTTCCGTTCACGAGCGTGCCCGGCCGGTGCACCGACACCACGTCGCCGGGAAAAAGTCCCGGTATCCCGGATTGATCTTCCTGTGTACCGGCTTTTGTTGACGGCTGCGGCCGGTGATAGGTGGCCATTGCCCCGGCCATCATGGCGGTCTTCAGGAAGTGTCTGCGATCTTGTTTCATCGTCCTCTACCGTTTGGAAGTGGATGCAAATCTCCTACCGCTCCGCCGCAAGCCCGTTCAGGTCCCAGACCACCTCGCCCGCTCTGAGCGTCACCTCCGTCTCCAGGCGCCGGGTACCCGACCGACGCGCACCCCGCGTGTCCATATATCCGTAATCCCCTTCCCGGATGCCGAGCACTGCCACATCGGCGACGGCACCGACCGAAAGATGCCCCAGATCGTCCCGTCCGATGACCTGCGCCGGACGCCAGGTCGACGCGCGGATTACCTCATCGGGGTCCATTCCCAGCACCAGCATCTTCGACATGACCTCGGTCATCGACTTCATGGCACCGTTCATGCTGCCGGTATGCAGATCCGTACTGATCGTTTGGGGCCAAAGACCTTGCCGGGTGGCCGCCTCGGCCTGCGCCCACGTAAAACTGCCGCCACCGTGACCGACGTCAAATATGATGTTGCGCTCCCACGCGTCACGCATACATGCCCGCAACGCCCCGGATTCATCCACGATGGCCTCGCGGCGGTCCACATCGGCATAGCAGTGCGTGAAGATGTCACCCGGACGGAGGTAGTCCGTCATCAGATCACACAGCGGCAGCGGCGGCTCCGAGCGACCGAAATCGATCATTACCGGTAGCCCGGCTTGTCTCCCGGCTTCTACCGATCGCCTGACCGGCTCCCAGTCGGGACCCTCGAAATGGGCCAGCTTGATACCGATGACCTCGCCCGGAAACTGAAGCGCCTCCGACGCGGTCCGTTCCGGATCCATGTCATCCAGATCCTGCTCACGTGCACCTCCTTTCATGCCGGCGCCGACGATGTTGATGAACGCCAGAACACGGGTTTTCGACTGCCTCACCGTCTGCTCATGAAACAGCCCGTAGTTCCGCCATCCCGCCCCGCCTGCGTCTACGACCGTCGTGACACCCGCCCGCAACGTAAAACCGTCCGGCGGCAACGCGGCGAAACTGTTGCTCAAATATGCATCAGGCTCGGTACCCCAAAAAACGTGGGCATGGATGTCGATCAGTCCGGGCACGACATACAATCCCGCGGCATCGACCGTCCGGTTTGCATCCGACTCATCGATCGAGGGCGCCACCGCAGCGATGTTGCCGTCGGCAATCGCTACATCCATCGGTCCGTTAATGTCGTTTTTGGGGTCGATGAGATGCCCTCCCTTGATCAGCAGATCGTAGGGCTGGGCCATGACCGCGGTCGATGCGGTAAGCAAGACAAACAATGTGTTTCGGAGCATATGCGTTTCCGTGTTGGCTAGGTGGAAGCTTCAGTCAGGATGGAGTGCACGCGCGCGGCTACGGTCCGCTCTTCGCCTGGACGCATCATCCAGGTCGTGATCAGTATATCGTCCCCGCCCTTCACCTCGATGGATGGGTGACCCGTTTGAAGTGCTCGCCGCGCCTCGGGCGGAGAGATCTTCACCCTCTTCTCGTCCCACGTGATGCTGAGCGTCGGCACGTGGTTGGCGATCTCCGGCACGAATATGCGGGTATCCACTCCCTTCACTTGCGCCGCCGCCTCACTGATATGCTGGATCTGGCCCTGCCAGAGCTTCCAGTCGGCCGTGTGATCCCGCACGAGATAATCCTCCAGGGCAGCCATCATCCCGAGCACCTCTTCCTTGTTCACTTTCATCCCTCGTCCCACCGTATTGCCGCGCGGCGGCGCATGCAACCGGGCGGCGGCGATGAGGTCTTTGCGCCCGAGCAGCAATCCGGCGCTCTGCGGACCACGTAGCCCCTTGCCGCCCGAGAAGCACACCAGATCGAATCCCATGTCCGAATACTTCCAGAGATTCTCGACGGGCGGCACGTCCGCCGCAGCATCGTTGAAGGTCGGGATGCCGTGCCGCTTGCCGATCTCCACAAACTCCTCGTCCTGCACCTCGGCGTCGAAATTGGCGAAGTTCATGAAGAGCAACATGGCGGTCTTGTCGTTGATCGCATCCAATAGCTCCTGCCGGCTGTCGACATACACCATCTTCACGCCCGTGTTGCGAATTGCGTGCGTGTATCCCACATCATGCGCCCGCTGGATAATCACCTCGCTTTTCATGCCGGTGACGTTCGGCAGTTGCACAACCTTTTCCTCATCCATGCCCGTCAGCACACCCGCCGTTCCCAGTGTCATCGCCGATGCGGCCCCGGCCGTCACGGTGGCCGCCTCGCAATGAAGGAGCGACGCGATGCGTTCACCGACCTTGTCCTGCAACTGGTCGAGATCGACATACCGTTCCGACGCGTATCGAATGGCGGCCATCGTCTCCTCCCGCATGAGCGATCCCGTCAATGCGGTGTAGGTGCCGGCCGCATTGATGAAGGTGCGCACCCCCAGTTCGTTGAAGAAGTCCCTGTACGGGACCTCCGGTGCCGGACGCGCCGGCAAGTTGTCGAGCTTAAGCCGTGAACCGGCCAGTGGAAAAACGGGCAGGTATTGAAGTATTTCTCTACGGGTCAACATGATGCGTCTCCAGGTGTAGTGTTACGTTCACTGTTCCGGATGCACTGACCGGCGCGCCTGGCCATCCAGGCGTCCGGGCGTCTAATCGATCGCTGCAATTTCGACCGGCGCGTCCGGCAATCCAGGCGTCCGGGCGTCTACTCGATCGCTGTAATTTCGACCGGCGCGTCTGGCAATGCAGGCGTCCGGGCGTCTACTCAATCGCTGCAATTTCGACCGGCGCGTCCGGCAATCCAGGCGTCCGGGCGTCTAATCGATCGCTGCAATACAGTCGATCTCGACGAGGGAATCGCCCGGGACACCGCCGTAAACGGCAACGGTTGTACGGACGGGAGGGCTGTCGCCGAAACGACCGCGATAGGCATCGTTCATGGCATGATAGTCCTGCAAGTCGTGCAGATAGACGTTCACCTTGAGGACGTTGTCCATCGAGGACCCATTTTCCTGCAGTCGTTTCTCCATTTCATCGAGCACGTGCTCGGTATGCGCCGTGATGTCGCCTTCGAAATGGGCGCCGATGCCGGAGAGAAACAGCAGATTGCCGTGCGCGACCGCACTGGAATAGAGCGGCTGCTGATCCTGCTTCACCACTTCCCCTACTACGCGTTTCTTTCCGGAAGATGTGTCACCCGCTTCGGCCGCAGCCGATCCGAATCCCAGCGCTGCCAGTACTGCGCCCGCCTTGCGAACAAATGATCGTCTGTCGTTGGTCGAATGATCCATGGTATAGATGGTCGAATGGGTAAATAGATGCGATGAGAGGTTCACTCAGGCAAGTCATGTGCACACAAACCCTGCCGTAATGTAGCCAGTTTTTGTCTGGATACTCAAGGTAAAGCCCCCCGCCGTGTCTATTTCGCAAATGGGCTACGGTAACTCTACCTCTTCTGACAGGCCAAATAAACGGGTTTGAGTGTACTCGGCAGTCGGGAAGAATAACGACGCAACATCTTTGATCACCCGGCATAGGACATTTCGCAAGCTGGGAAGGACCGGTTTCGACCAAAACATCTATTCGGGTATGGAAACAGACGAGCGAGCGACGGCGACTCTTGGTGGCGGCTGTTTCTGGTGCCTCGAAGCGGTCTATGAGGAGGTGCCCGGAGTAGAACAGGTGGTGTCGGGTTATGCCGGCGGCAACATCCCCGATCCGTCATACTACGAGGTCTGTTCGGGTCGGACGGGCCATGCCGAAGTCGTGCAAATTACGTATGATCCTCAGCGAATCACTTTTCGCGAACTCCTCGAGGTGTTCTTCATCATCCACGATCCGACAACCCTGAACCGGCAGGGAGCGGACGTCGGGACCCAGTACCGCTCTATTATCCTGTACCACAACGACCGGCAAAAAGACGCCGCCATCGCCCTGATCGACGAACTCTCGTCAGACGGAGCGTTTTCATCGCCGATTGTAACGGAAATTGCCCCTTTTTCGGTCTTCTGGCCGGCGGAAAACGAGCACCAGGGGTACTATCGGAACAATCCGGGGCAGGGATATTGCCGGATCGTCATCGATCCGAAACTGAGCAAGTTCAGGAAGATGTTCTCACAACGGCTGGGGTAGTCTGCACGCCGGACGCTCGGTGATGCACTCTCGACTGCAGCGCGAAAGTCCGTCAAGCCCGGCGTTCCTGCGGCTGTCGGTGGCGTGCTGCTGCTGTGGGTGTGGCAATCTACTTCTCTACCCGCACCACAACTGCGTCCTCATCCGATTCCGGTTCTTCGAAGCCCGGAGCCCACATGGCCAGCATTTCTTCGGTAATGACGATCGTGCCCGGCGGTTTTACGCGGTTGCGACGGGCCAGGTGCCGTTTGATCACCTCGGGATCGCAGTCGATGAAGTACAGCCTGGTCCCCGCGCCGGCTTCGACCGCACGCTGCCGGTACTTGTCCCGCTCCGATCGCAGCCAGAAGCTGTAATCGAGAATCACGTCGACGCCGTTCTTCAGCACCCCCTGAGCGATCATCCAGCCCATTTCACAGCATCGGAAGAAGTAGTCGTCGAACACCTCGACCGGCGGAATTTCGTCGTATAGCCGCACCATCCATTCATCCGGACTGAACCGCACCGCCCCACTCTCCTTCTCCAGCTTTTTGGCAAAGGTCGTTTTTCCGGCGCCGATTTGTCCGGAGATAAGATGG
>CAZIIP010000171.1:0-1872 GCA_964539455.1 uncultured Rhodothermales bacterium | reverse complement strand
TCGGAGATGGGCAAGCGGCATCGCATGGACGGCGGCGGCCGGCTGCCTGGTCGTCGGGGCCCTCATTCATGGCTTGTCGTCACTGATTCGGACGATCGAGCGACTGGCAAGGGCAATTGAGCGCTTGGGAGCGACACCCGTACGGCAGATCGAAGACGAATCCTCCGTGACCACAACGCAACTATCTGATACGCCTCTGTCCGACGAAGAGGTGTTTGGAAGGCTCTATCGGGATCGATCGGACCGAGGGGGTCGTTAGGATCCGTTCCCACTACTCTTCGATGACCGGTTCGGTCGACTCATCCGGCGCCGGGGCGTGGTAACGATAGGTCTGTAGCCGCCCCGTAATCGCCCCGATTCCGGCACCCAATATTCCCCATGCCCCTCCGTACAGGGGCGACGAGAGCGCCAGCGTGCCGCCGCGATTACCCGCCCAGTACTCCAGCAGCGGACCGACGACGGCGCCCAGCACCGCACCGACCGTCGCTCCTTTGAACACACCGCGCAAACGGCTGTTGCGGGAGATGCGCAGGGACCGTCTGCGACTGTTTCTCGCCCGCCAAACGCCCCCTTAGCGGTATAGACTTCTCGGGCGCATGCCGTACTCTCGCGGCAACAGATCTGCGACTCTTTTCCGGGCCAGATCTCCGTAGACGATCAGCGAGCCCGGTGAGTGTGCCGGCGCATACACATATCCGGATTCATGGACGTAGGCCTCGTATCCGGACAGCTCGATCCACGATTTTTCGTCTCGGTACTCAACGTAAAGATAGTCGGAGAACTGCATCCGGTGCATGTGTTCGTCTTCCGTCGGTTCGAAGAGCGCCTCGTCCTCGATCGAAAACAACTCGGTCCGTCGACCGGCCGAATAGGGTGCATTGCCGCGTCGGTCGTGCTTTACCAGGAAGCCCTGGAAGAAGGATACATTGCGGACAAGGCTCCACAACAGATGTTGAAGCGATCCCTGAAATGTGTCCTCCCTCCGCTCGATCCACTCTTCCCGCTGCTCTTCGTTTTCCGGCTCCAGTTCCTCAAAATGGAAAGGCCCGCGATAGTGCAGCAAGCCGTTGGGGCGATCGAACTCGAACCGCTGGAGGATGTACGTGATGCGGTAGCCGAGAGCCTTGTTTTCGATGACCAGTGGTTCGCCGGCAGTGGCTTTTAGTACACCCCCTTCATCCTCAAACTCCAGTTGAAAGGGATTCAGTATTTCCGTCTCACGGCTGTTGGGAGAGCGCCCGAGGAACTCCTCCGTAAACCTGTCCAGCCGGCGCCGCCATGCGCGTGGGTGCTCTTCCACCACCTGGAGGGTATCGAGTTCGGTAACGGCAGCTTCCAGGCGGAAATCGACGCGATGGGATCCGCCTTCGGATCCGATTTGGACGGCCCGGGATGCAGGTTGATAGCCTACCATTGAGGCAACCACGACATAGGACCCCGGAGGCAAATCGGCAATTTCATACCTCCCGTTTCGACCGGTGGCGCCCCCCAGAGCGGTCTGGTCGATGAACACGTTTACCGTGGGGAGCGCCTCACCCGTTTCCGCATCCACGACACGTCCGCGGATTTCTCCCGTCTGGCCATAGATCTCAGTGCAGGCTGCCACAAGAAAAACCGTGACGCCCAAAAACAACGATCTAGCGTGGGTTGCCACCATCCGTGCATCCATTGTATTGATTTCACGGCTTTCCGGATTCCAGGATCCGGAGGAAAGGTGCGTGATGACGTGCCGGGACCTCAAAGATGGAGATGAAATGAAAGAGTCGGCTACTTTGTCCGCAAGGGGCTGGAGCACGATGAAGCGCTGCAGGAAGTCCAGCGGCGCTACAATGCCATGGAAAAACGCAGCTATCACCCGAAGTCGCCACAAAC
>CAZIIP010000170.1:0-7504 GCA_964539455.1 uncultured Rhodothermales bacterium | reverse complement strand
CGGGTGTAGCCGTCGAAACGATGCTCCTGTGATACGACCCGAGAAACGTCCTGCACTTTGCGGTATTTCAACTAACTTACGCCTCGCTTGCAGCATGCGATCGCAGGAGAGGATTACCATACCCCGTTCAGAGTAAAGCGCCGGCCAAATGAGTCAGTTCGATATCGAAGCCGTAAACGATCGCATTACGGAAGAGAGTGCATTCGTGGATCAATTGCTGGGAGAGGTGGGCAAGGTGCTCGTCGGCCAGCAATACATGGTCGAGCGATTGGTGATGGCTATGCTGGCAGACGGTCACCTGTTACTGGAAGGTGTACCCGGACTAGCGAAAACGCTGGCGGTCAGTACCCTGGCCGAAGCCATCGGGACGAAATTCCAACGCATCCAGTTCACTCCCGATCTGCTGCCGGCAGACCTCATCGGTACGCTGGTCTACAACCAGAAAGAGAGCAGGTTCTTCATCAAGAAAGGTCCCATTTTTGCCAACATCGTGCTTGCCGACGAGATCAACCGGTCTCCCGCCAAGGTGCAAAGTGCGCTGCTGGAAGCGATGCAGGAGAGACAGGTAACGATTGGGGAAACCACGTTTCACCTCGAGCAGCCTTTCCTCGTACTCGCTACCCAGAATCCCATAGAGCAGGAAGGAACCTACCCGCTTCCGGAGGCCCAGATCGACCGGTTCATGATGAAAGTAAAGGTCGACTACCCCTCGAGGGACGAGGAGCTCGAAATCATGCGTCGCATGGCCAGAACGGGCGAGAAGGTTCATGCGGAGATGGTCGTTTCACCCGGGCAAATCATCTCGGCCCGCAAGGTTATTAACGCGATTTACGTGGACGAACGCGTCGAGCAGTACATCGTCGATCTCGTACTCGCCACGCGTGAGCCCGCCCGCTATCGCCTGCAGCGCATCGCCCCGCTGATTTCGTTCGGCGCTTCCCCGCGGGCTTCCATTAATCTGAATCTTGTAGCGCGCGCCCATGCGTTTTTGCAGCATCGGGCGTACGTTACACCGGAAGATGTGCGTAGCGTAGCACTCGACATACTGCGGCACCGCATTGCGATTACCTACGAAGCCGAGGCCGAGGACGTGTCGAGCGACATGATCGTGCAACGGGTCCTGGATGTCGTAGAAGTGCCTTGAGACGGTCTCCGGTATCCGGCAATTCAACAGTGTGAGGTGATATGTCGTACAAGAAAGAGTCGATTACCGTCGCCTTCATGATCGAACAATTGCAGGACGTCGTGGGCGTTCCGGTGGAGACGGTAGTCGAAGGAAACGCCTCCGAAAGAAACGTTACCGAAAGCAACCTGCACCGTCCGGGTTTGGCACTCGTAGGTTACCTCGACCCGTTCACCTACCAAAGGGTTCAGATACTGGGAAACACGGAAAGCCAGTATTTGCATCACCTGGAGCCGGAGGCACGCAGGAAGGCGTTTGAAACCCTCATGCAGTTCGAAATACCCTGCATTTTTCTCACCGAAAACAATGTTCTCGAGAAATCGCTGGTAAGCCGCGCACGGGAAAAAGACATCCCGATCTACAGGACTCCTGTTCCTTCCACCGAATTCTCCTACTACCTGCGTGATTTTCTGGGGGACCAGTTTGCGCCGCAACAGACCGTACACGGATCGCTTGTGGATGTCTATGGAGTGGGAATGCTCCTGACGGGAAAGTCGGGCATCGGAAAAAGCGAGGTGGCGCTCGATCTCGTTGAGAGAGGTCACAGGCTCGTTGCCGACGACGTCGTCATCCTCACGCGGGAATCACCTACCGTACTGATGGGTTCGGGTACCGATCTGGTCCAGCATTTTATGGAGATCAGGGGGCTTGGAATCGTCGATGTACGTGCCATGTTCGGTGTACGGGCAATACGTTTCCAGAAGCGCGTCGAAGTTGTGGTCAATATGCAGTTGTGGGATCCGAGCCAGGAATACACGCGCATCGGGATGATCGATGAACACGATTCGCTACTCAACGTTAAACTGCCGCTCGTTCGTCTGCCCATTACACCGGGGAAAAACGTCACGGTAATTTGCGAAGTGATCGCCATGAACCATCTCTTGAGACACTATGGATACGATTCGGCGGAGGTGTTCGCAAAGCGACTTTCGCAACGGATTCATGACAAAAATGCGGCCAAAACGCCGAATCGAGGAATAGAATACTTTGAACACGACTACGAATAGGCCCTGTCTACGGAGCGTCTGCTAGAAATTACGCGAACCGGGAGGCCGATTCGTCAGATTGTCCCACAGATCGCCCTTGCATGTAAAGCGGCATTCGGCTAGTTTTGAATAACCCTAAAGGTGCGGGTATCGGGTGTTCCACCACACTCTAACATCTGCTTCTTGTCATAGAGCAATGCTTTTAAGGGTCTGAAACCCGGAGGGGCGTCATCTCTCCCCGCAAGTTTGCTGCAAGTTGAACGTTGGAACAGAAACCGAAACGCTTAGTGAGAGGCCTGCCGGGTGGGGCAGTTCCTCACCGACACCTTCTTCCGCAATTATCTCATGGCCAAAATTCGGTACTACTACTACGACCACGACGCCTGCACCTTTGTCGAGTCAAAACCCAGTCGAAACAAGCTGCTGATCCAGCTGGGGCTCATGTTTGTGGCCGCACTGGCATTCGTGCTTATTATTGCCTGGGTCTTCAGTGATCGCTTCGGCACCCCGCGGGAATTGGCACTCAAGGAAGAAAACCGTGTGCTGCAAGATCAGCTCTCGAGAACGCTCGACCGAATGGAGAACTTCTCGTCCCGGCTCGAATTGCTGGCAGAGACCGACGAACAACTCTATCGGACGATACTTCAGGAGGAACCGATTGCGGATGAGGTTCGTCAGGTCGGCATCGGCGGCACCGACGATTATGCCGAATTTCGGCGGTTTTCGGCAGATACGCGTACGTTGCTGCGCGCTTCGGCGGAGACACTCGATAAACTCGGCAGGCAGATGGATCTGCAGAGCCGGAGTTTCCGAAACCTGATGGCGAAGGCCGAGGCCCGCTCCGCCGCAATTAACGAGATGCCTTCCATTCGGCCCGCGGAAGGCCGGCTCGTCTCAGGATTCGGTATTCGCCTGCACCCCATCGACCACGTGCGGAAAATGCATCACGGTATTGACTTTGTGATGCCGACGGGAAGCAATATCTACGTAACCGGCGAAGGGCGCGTGTCGTTTGTCGGCAGACGCGGCGGCTACGGCCTGACCGTTGAGGTCACTCATCCCGAATCAGGATACATGACGCGCTATGCGCACTGCTCCAAGTTGCTTGTACGAAAAGGCCAGAAAGTGAAACGGGGAGATCTCATCGCCCTCAGCGGAAACACGGGCCGTTCGGTCGGGCCACATTTGCACTATGAGGTCCGGGATGCACGAGGCGCCTCGCTGAATCCCATCGACTTCTTCGCCCCGAGCATGACGCCACAGGCGTATCTGCAACTTGTGCAAGAGGCGGAACGTACCGTCTCCACAATGGATTAACAGTTAGTGACGTTCGAAATTATCGGCGGAGCGGGCTCCCGTAGTCCGATCTTCGCCTTTTTTGTGCACGAGAATTCCGCCGAATGCGCTTGATTTTGCACCTGAATGCGGATAAAGAGCCCTTGCATTTGTGTAGGGCACGTCCTATCGTCGGGCGTTAGCGCCTGAGGCGGACGATCGCCGGCAACTAAAGCAAGAACGCATTCGCGCCACATATGTACTGGACACTTGAATTGGCGGCCCATCTTGAGGATGCACCCTGGCCTGCGAACAAGCAGGAGTTGTTGGATTATGCCGACCGTACAGGTGCACCTATTGAGGTGATCCAGAACCTCGAGGCAATTGAGGATGATGGTGAGCCGTACGAAAATATGGAAGAGTTGTGGCCGGATTTTCCGTCACACAACGACGACTTCTACTACGAAGACGAATAGCCCCGGGCAGCCCGTTCGGCCGGTCTGGTCCGCAACCGTCTCGGGGTGCCGCAAGGTGCGGCTTGTGCATTTGATCTGGAGGCCTCCGGTATGGCTGCTGTTGGCAGCTTGCTTTCTCGCCGGACAGCTCCGTCCCGTTCACGGTCAGAGCGAGGAGCCGCGCCCGACGATTACCGATCTCAATCTGACCGGGAATACGGTTTTCGAAGATCCGGTACTCCTGTTCCATATCCGGACACGTGAGAATCGCACTTTTCTCGGCATTCCCGGTTTCACGCTATGGCGCTGGCTATACAAGCGGGGTGAAAAAACAAACATCAAGGGCCTGTCGAGAGCCCTGCGATCAAGCGGGGAACCTCCGGCATATCTCGATCCGCAAATCCTGGAAGCCGATGCGGAACGCCTCGAGTTATTTTACCGGCAGGAGGGCTTCCGCCAAGCTGACGTGACCACCCGCGTCGATACCATCAGGAACGGCCGACATCTAAGGGTGACCTTCGAGATCGATCAGGGCCCGCCTACGTACATCCGGACCCTTTGGTATGAAGGCCTGCAGGATCTGGAAGAGGCGCAACGGGAACGGCTGGTAGGGGAATCGTTCCTGGTACCGGATCGCAGGCCGGCAGACTCGCTCGTGTTCCACTCTCTCGGCCGACGGTTTTCCCAGTCGCTTTTCCAGGAGGAACGCCGGCATCTGATCAATGTCCTGCGCGACGGCGGCTACGCCGAAGTTACACGCGATTCGATTCGGGCGTTTGTGACGCCCGTGTCCCCGGATTCGTTTGACGTCGCCTTTTCTATTCGTCCGGGTCGTCGCATGCGTTTCGGTAACCTGTACTTCTCCATTGAGGGACCTGAACGACGGGAACCGCGGCTCGATACGTTGTCCCAGTGGTTGCATATAACAGGTCGCGACACGGTTAGGGGAGAGGTGGTTGCACGTTTCGAAAACGAGCGAAGGCTGGATACCGACGTGCTGGAGCGATCGCTACGGATACGACCCGGTGCGCTTTTTAACCAAACCGGCCTGCTCGCGACCAAAAGGAGGCTGGAAGCCACCGGATTGTTTACGCTGACGGAATTCGTGCCGCTTTGGTCTGCAGAGAAGAACCGTCCGGGCACCGAACCTTATCTCCCCTACAGGGTTATGCTGCGCACGCGGCCGCGGCATCAGCTACGGGGCGAGTTTTTCATGCTGTCCCGCGATGCCGTTCTGGGTGACGAGAGCGGCAGCGAAGAGATTGGCATCGGACTGGGCGGCTCCTATCGCAATGCCAATCTGTTGGGCTCCGGCGAAAGCTTTCGGATTCGCGCAGCCGGATCCATTGCCTCGGCGCTCAGTGGGCGGTCGCTGCTCAACACGGCGCAAACGGAGGTCGAAACCTCACTTGAATTTCCCTTCCTCGTGGCACCGTTCGGCCGGCTCGACCGGGCACTTGGGCTCTATGACGGTAGAACGCGCATCGCAATGCGTCTTCTCGCAGCTAGACGGGAAGAACTCCGTCTCATTATTCGCGCCCGCGCCTCTCTACAGGCGGGTCTCGAAATGCGCCATTCGGAAACGCTGACCTCAATCGTGAATCTTGTCGATTTCGACCTGTCGGATCCGGACACGTTGAGTGGATTTCAGGATCGCTTTCTTTCGTTCATAGAGGACCCGGTGGAGCGCGAACGTATCCTGGAGGATTACAGCAGACCCCAGGTAAACAACGCGCTCCGTTATACCCTGCGCTCTTCGACCACGAATTTGTTTCGGCGGGATCAGGGGTACTTCAAGGAGGTCTCGTTCGAACTGGGGGGCAATCTGCCGTACTTGCTCGATCGCTACGCATACACACCGGGCATCGTCGAGGGCTCTATTCCGGGCGTGCCACTCTTTCGTCGCTCCGATGCCGAATCGAGCCGGCTCATTTACCGGCAGTACATTAGACTGCTCGTTGATCTTCGACGCTACCGTCCGGTTACGGATCGAACCACCGTGGCCTGGAAAACGATAGGGGGATGGTCCCATCCGATCGGCAAGGCGCCGGTCGTACCCTTTGACCGGCGTTTTTACAGCGGGGGGGCTTCGAGTGTCCGGGGATGGGGATTGCGGGAACTGGGACCGGGTCGGCTCGCCGGCAGCAATTTCGAAACACTCATCCAGGGTGGAGACATAAAGTTTGAGGCGAGCCTGGAAAGTCGAACGACGTTTTTACGCAACGTCATGGCAGCCAATTGGATGACCGCGCTGTTCATGGATGTCGGCAACGTGTGGTACGGCCCGCGCAATCCCGGTAATGAGGACGGCCAAATTGTCCTGTCTCGGTTTCCCTCCGACCTGGGCGTAGGCGGAGGGGTCGGGATTCGGATTGCCTGGGAATACCTGATCGTCCGGCTGGATCTGGCCTACCGCCTGCACGAACCGAATAAACGCATCCTTGTAAACGGGCTCGACGCACCGCGGCTGCACTTCGGAATCGGTCAGGCGTTCTAGAAAGCTGTCGGACTTTCGGTGTAAGTTACCTATTTACAATAATGCTTTCACGACGCTAATCGCACTTAAGTGCAATAATAACAAAAGAACTATTTTTCAAGTCCGACATACTTCTAGGTCAGCTTCGCGTCCGTTTGCGCCGGTTATCATAGCCGTGGAGGGCAATCGTCGCACTTTTGCATGATAGACGTGTACTAAACACCGTAGCGGGCCTACCTTACCGGTGGGCCGAGAGGGAAAACACCAATCAACCCGAACGCGTTCACACGCTTTCATCCATCGGAATCCTGGCGCCGTGAGAAACATATTCCGCAGCATGCTTCAACGGGTGAACAGCTCCGGCGAATCCGATCTCGTTGCCGGGGCGATAAAAACCCTCAGGCAAACCGAAGTATTCGGGGATGTGCCCGTCAAGCACATCCGCCAGATGGCGCGCATGATGCACTATCGTGACTACAGGAAAGGCGAGACGATTTACCACGAGCAAGACCCGGGTCTGGGCCTCTATGTCGTACAATCCGGCCAGGTACGCCTCATTACAGAGGACGTCGAAGGAAGCGTGCATGTGCTGAAGGAGGTGGGTCAAACCGGTATCATTGGGGCGGCCTCACTGGCCGGTGCCTATCGACGACGGGCGACGGCACAGGCGATTCGTCCTTCCCGACTGCTGGGATTCTTTCGCCCCGATTACAAGGCTCTTGTCAGACGTCACCCCCAGGCGGGAGCGGCTATCGCCATGGCGTTGTCCCGACATATCGCCAACAACCAGATTCACATTATCGATCGTGTAACCGAGGAACAGGGAAAACTCGCCGCAGTGCATCTGTTGTATAACGCGATCGACAGCCCAGCCTATGTCGAAAACGAAATGGGGAGCGAAGAGGAATGATCAAGAAGGGACAGGAAATCGAGCTGAAGATCGAAAAATTTGCCGATAGGGGTAAGTCGCTCGCACGGATCGACGGGTACGTCGTTTTCGTTCAGGGAGCCGTTCCGGGCGACACGGTATTGGCACGCGTCGGCAGGCGGAAGCGCAAGTATGCAGAGGCACGATTGCTCAAGGTGCTGGATCCCGGAGTGATTCGCACGACACCGCGTTGCCCTTACT